>DATFJQ010000186.1:0-5872 GCA_035269125.1 Roseovarius sp. | reverse complement strand
GGCTATCGCCTCAAAGGGTCCAAGATGTGGATTTCCAACAGCCCGATCGCCGATGTGTTCGTGGTCTGGGCAAAATCCGATGCGCATGACGGCAAGATTCGCGGCTTTGTTTTGGAAAAGGGCATGACCGGTCTGAGCGCACCGAAAATCGACGGCAAGCAAAGTTTGCGCGCCTCGATCACAGGCGAAATCGTCATGGACAATGTCGAGGTGGGCGACGACGCGCTTTTGCCGAATGTCGAAGGGCTCAAGGGGCCGTTCGGATGCCTTAACCGGGCGCGGTATGGCATTGCGTGGGGTGTGATGGGGGCAGCCGAAGCCTGCTGGCACGCCGCGCGTCAGTATGGCCTTGATCGCCACCAGTTCCGCCGCCCGCTGGCGCAGACCCAACTTTTCCAAAAGAAACTGGCCGACATGCAAACCGAAATCGCGCTTGGCCTGCAGGCCTCATTGCGGGTTGGCCGCCTGATGGACGAGGCCAACGCCGCGCCTGAGATGATCAGCCTGATCAAACGCAACAATTGCGGCAAAGCGCTGGATATCGCGCGCATGGCCCGCGATATGCATGGGGGCAACGGAATTTCCTTGGAATATCAAGTCATTCGTCACATGATGAACCTTGAAACCGTCAACACCTACGAAGGCACCCATGACGTGCATGCGCTGATTTTGGGGCGCGCGCAGACCGGATTGCAGGCGTTCTTTTAAATCGACTGCGGGCAGGGTGTTGCGTTTGGCGCATAGGTGGGTAACGTATCGGAAATTCCATCGGATACACAGCGATATGCGTCACCCTACGACACCCCAAATCAAATGCGGGGCCGCCGGATGAGCGGCCTTGCCTCCCTTTGGGCCGACAGTGCCGCCGAAGACTTCACCGCACGTTCCCTGCAAGGGGAATTCAGCGCTGATCTGGTTATTCTGGGCGGTGGTTTTACTGGCCTCTCTGCCGCGCTAGAGGCCGCAGGGCAGGGTGCCGATGTTATCCTGATTGAAGCTGAAACAATCGGTCACGGCGGTTCGGGCCGCAATGTCGGCTTGGTGAATGCGGGGCTGTGGTTGCCGCCCGATGCTGTTTGCAAAACGCTTGGCCAAGGCGCGGGCGAACGCCTTAATACAGCGCTGGCCGCCGCGCCGGATCTGGTCTTTCGCCTGATCGAAGCCCACGACATCCAGTGTGAGCCGCAACGCAACGGCACCTTGCACTTGGCGCATGCGCCAAAGGCAATCGCGCAACTACGAACCCGTCATGATCAAATGTTGGCACGCGGGGCGCCAGTGTCCTTGCTGGATAGCCAAGAGACCGCACAGCGCACCGGCACTTCCGCGTTTCACGGCGCTTTGCATGACGCAAGGGCCGGCACTATCCATCCCTTGGCCTATGCCCGCGGACTGGCCCGCGCCGCCGAAACACAAGGCGCGCGCATTTTCGAATCCTCACCAGCGCTTTCGGTCTTGCGACACGCGGGCCACTGGGTGGTGCGCAGCCCCGGCGGCAAAGTGCGCGCTAAGGCCTTGCTTGTGGCCACAAACGCCTATCATCAACCTGTCGAACAACTGATCGTTCCACAGCCTGCCACGGTGAATTATTTCCAATTGGCCACCGAACCCCTTGGTCACAATCTTGCGGGGGATATCCTGAACAATGGCGAAGGATGCTGGGACAGCGCGCTGATCATGTCGTCATTGCGCCGCGATGCTGAGGGTCGGATCATTCTGGGCGGTATGGGCGATGACGTGGCGCTGCAATCCAACTGGGCGCGGCGCAAGCTAAAACAATTGTTCCCACGTTTACGCGATGTGGCCATCACACATGCATGGGCCGGGAGGATTTCGATGACGTCCGACCATCTGCCAAAGGTTCTGCGCCTTGGCACACATGGCCTGTCGATCTTTGGGTATTCCGGCCGCGGGATCGCGCCGGGCACATTGATGGGCCGATGCGCCGCACGATCGTTGTTGGCGGATGACCCCAGCATGTTGCCACTTGTACCGATTGAACGGCACACAGAACGCTTTGTGCGGCTCAAAACCGTCGCGTTCGAAACAGGCGCGCGTCTGGCGCACAGGTTTTCGGCCCGGGGTAGTTGAAAAGAGACGCATTTAATAGGCATTGCATATGCCGCATAATCAGTATTATGTTAACAAAATGATTTGTAAAATATTGCTACCAGTCATATTATTTTACAATGTTATCAGCATCTAACCATCAAAGTTCCCGCATGTAAATTACCGTGGCTTTCGTATCGCAAACAAAACCAAAGCGAAATCAGCCCCTCGACAGACAACCGCCCGCCCGGCTAGTTTCTTTTAAATCCCAAGGATGCCGAGCCATGACGTCGATACTTGTTTTGAACGGTCCAAACCTCAATCTGCTGGGACAGCGCCAGCCAGAGGTGTATGGCACCACAACCCTTGCTGATATCGAAGATCTGTGTCGCACGACCGCACAAGCGCTTGGCCTGTCCCTCGCCTTTGAGCAAAGCAACTCCGAAGGCACGCTTGTCGATTTAATTCATGCGGCGCGTGGTCAGCATGACGGGATCATTCTCAACGCTGGTGCTTATACGCATACCTCAATCGCTTTGATGGATGCGGTGTCGTCGGTCGATCTGCCGACGATTGAATTGCACCTGTCCAACATCCATGCCCGAGAGGAGTTTCGCCACACCTCGTATATCGCCAAAGTGGCTGTCGGGGTTATTTGTGGGTTTGGCGCACAAGGCTATGATTTGGCGCTACGGGCTATGGCGCACAAGCTGCATAGCTCAGGATGATTGCGACCAAGCTGATAAACCAAGTCGTCAATGCCGCAAGCATTGAAGAGGTATGGGATCTGCACACGCGCCATATGGCTAAGTTCGGGTTTGACCGGATCATGTATGGCTACACCCGCTATCGAACGGCCAATTCTTTGGGCGACCCCGAAGATTTTGTTCTGCTGACCAACCACAAAAGTGGTTATGTGAAATGCTTTATTGAACAAGGCTTGTATTTTCACGCCCCAATGGTCCGTTGGGCGCTGGACAATGAAGGCGCGTGTTCGTGGCGTTTTTTGTCCGAAATGGACGCCGCCAACCGTCTGAGCGAGCAAGAGAAAAAAGTGATTGCCTTCAACCGCTCCCAAGGCGTAAATGCAGGCTATTCTATCAGTTTCAGATCGGTGATGCCACGTGGCAAAGGCGCGATCGCTTTGACCGCGCGCGCAGGTTTGACCCAAAGCCAGGTTGATCAGATATGGGGCGATCATGGCAATCAGATATTGGCGATCAACAACGTCGTTCACCTGCGCATATTGACCCTGCCCCACGAGCCGCTTGGCCGCTGTCTGACCAAACGCCAACGCGAGGTTCTAGGCTGGGTCGGGGATGGAAAAACCACCCAAGACATTGCCCTTTTGTTGGGCCTAACCTCGGCCACAGTTGAAAAACATTTGCGACTCGCCCGGCAGGCCCTTGGGGTGGAAACCACCGCCCAAGCGGTGCTCAAGGCGGCCTTCCAGAACCAAATGTTCGTTGTGGAAGCCTAAAATTTATTCAAAATCAACTACTTAAATAGAATTTACCGCTTGGTAAGGAAATGCTTACTTTCCTAAACCCGAAAATAAGCGCAAACTAAAGCCGTTCCGTGAGTGGTGGCTTTGTGCCTGGGAACATCAAACCATATATTCCTCGTTATTTCGGGGCTCTTTGGTTTGCCGGTTTTGTTACCGGATCCCGGCCGCCGGTTCTATTCCATCGCGCCGACGGTCGGACCTCGCCTGTTTGTACGAGTGGATCGGAAATCTTACGACTATAATGAAAACGGCGACGTCCTACAGGACATCGCCGTTTTGGTACTAAGTTGAAGTCCTCGATCAGCCCTGGACGGCTTTTGCCACTTCGGCGGCGAAGTCTTCTTCTTTTTTCTCAATGCCTTCGCCCACTTCCAGACGGATATAACCCGTGATCTCGGCACCGGCTTCTTTGGCGGCGGCCTCGACCGTCAGATCGGGGTTGATGACAAAGGCCTGACCCAACAAGGTCACTTCCGACATGTATTTTTTCATACGGCCTTCGATCATTTTCTCGATCACGTTGTCAGGCTTGCCGGACTCGCGTGCAATGTCGATCTGAACTTGACGTTCTTTGTCGACAACGGCGGGGTCCAGCTCTGCCTCGTTCAGCGCGGCGGGATTGGTGGCCGCGATGTGCATGGCAACCTGACGGGCAAATGCCTCGTCACAACCGGACATGGCGACCAGCACGCCGATCTTGCCCATGCCATCGGTCAGCGCATTGTGAACATAGGACACAACCGTATCACCCTCGACGCTGGCCATCCGACGCAGCGACATGTTTTCGCCGATGGTGGCGATCTTGTCGGTGATCGTGTCGGCAACCGTTTTGCCATCAATTTCAGCAGCATTCAGCGCGTCAACATTCGCGGACCCCAGGGCTGCGCCAGCGATTTTGGCAACCATGTCTTGAAAGTCAGCGTTTTTGGCAACGAAATCGGTTTCGGCATTCACCTCGACGGCAACGCCTTTGCCACCATCGACCTTGACCGCCACAAGTCCCTCGGCGGCGGTGCGGCCCGATTTCTTGGCAGCTTTGGCCAAGCCTTTGGTGCGCAGCCAGTCGATCGCCGCTTCCATGTCACCGTCGTTTTCGGTCAGGGCCTTTTTCGCGTCCATCATGCCTGCGCCCGATTTGTCGCGCAGTTCTTTAACCATTGCAGCTGTGATCGCCATCTTGGCTCTCCTTCAGAATCATCAGAGGATGTCAGAGGCGGGAATGCCCGCCCCTTTTGTCAATTTCATGAAAACGGCTCAGCTTTCTGCCGGAGCGTCCTCAGCCGGGGCAGCCTCGGCGGTCACTTCTTCGACCGGGGCCTCGGCCATTGCGCCGACATCAACACCGGCGGCGTTCATCTGTGCGGCGGTCCCGTCCAGAGCGGCACGGCTGACCAGATCGCAATACAGAGAAATCGCGCGCGCCGCATCATCGTTGCCGGGGATGATGTAATCAACACCATCGGGCGAGCAGTTGGTATCGACCACGGCCACGACCGGGATGCCCAGCTTGTTGGCTTCGGCCACGGCGAGTGCTTCTTTCTTGACGTCGATCACAAACAGCATGTCCGGCAGGCCACCCATTTCGCGGATGCCGCCAAGGCTGGCTTGCAGCTTTTCCTGATCGCGCTCAAGGCCCAAGCGTTCTTTCTTGGTCAGGCCTTCACCGCCTGCACCCAGAATTTCGTCAATCTCTTGCAGGCGCTTGATGGATTTCGAAACGGTCTGCCAGTTGGTCAGCGTGCCGCCCAACCAACGGTGGTTCATGTAATATTGTGCGCAACGCTCGGCAGCATCGGCCACCGGGCCGCTGGCTTGACGCTTGGTGCCGACAAACAGCAGACGGCCACCTTTGGCAGCGGTTTCGCGCACGGCGTTCAGCGCCGCATCCAGCATCGGAACGGTCTGCGTCAAGTCCATGATGTGGATGCCGTTGCGCGCGCCATAAATGAACTCGCCCATACGGGGGTTCCAGCGTTGCGTCTGGTGACCAAAGTGAACGCCAGCTTCCAACAGCTGACGCATCGAGAACTCAGGAAGAGCCATAGTCTATATCCTTTCCGGTTTTCGCCTCGGTACGGGATGAGAAGCGGGTGCTTCAACCGGTGGACCGCCGGGGATGTCTCCCCCGATCAGCCCGCCCATACCTGCGGTGTGAGTGGCGCGCGTATACGCCCATGTTTTACCGGGCGCAACCCCTCTGCCCGCGATCTGCTACGCTATATCCGGCGTGTCGCGGCGCCATATCGCTATTACCCATAGTGCGTGTAGGGTCACGGCGCCCTTTGTTTTGGCCAATGACGATCACGCACTTTAGCC
>DATFJQ010000185.1:0-9778 GCA_035269125.1 Roseovarius sp. | reverse complement strand
CACCGATCCATCCGAAGTTGGCTGATCGAAATGGCAATGCGCATCCACCCCACCGGGTAGAACCAGTTGCCCGCTTGCGTCGATCTCATCCCTGCCTTTGGCCAAGCCCGTACCCAACGCGACAATCTTGCCGTCCCGGATGCCAATATCTGCGTGAAATACATCTGATGCGGTGGCGATTCTGCCGCTACGGATCACACGGTCAAAATCTTTGCTCATCTTCACCCTCTTTAGTCAGAAATCTGGCTACCCTGCGCATCGTCGGCGCAAGGCATCGCGTGATGTGTGTACCAGTGCCGCGCAATATCAGCGCGCCGCGCGACCCAAACAGCGTCATGGGAAGCGACATGGTCCAGAAACCGCGCCAACGCCCGCAGCCGTCCGGGCCGCCCCGCTAGGCGGCAATGCAAACCGACCGACATCATACGGGGGCGCGTGGCCCCTTCGACCCAGAACTGATCAAAGCTGTCGATCAGATAATCGCTCCAATCGCGGCCCGACACAAAACCGGGTGTGGACGCAAAACGCATGTCATTGGTGTCAAATGCATAAGGTACGACAAGATGCTGCCCGCCAGCGTGCCGCACCCAATAGGGCAGATCGTCGTTATAGGCGTCGCTGTCGTATAGGAATCCACCATGCTCCAACACCAGCTGGCGGGTTTGTTCAGAGACGCGACCTGTGTACCAACCAAGGGGGGGCTCACCGGTGACCTTGCGGATCGCGGCCACGGTGCGGCGCATGTGATCTGCTTCTTCGTGGCGCGACATTTCGCGATAGTCGATCCAGCGCCAACCATGGGCGGCGATTTCATGTCCGTCCGCAACCATGCGATGCCCGATGGCCGGCACGCGTTCCAGTGCTTGCCCCACGGCAAACGCCGTTACGGGAAGCTGCCGTTCGCGAAATAGGTCAAGCAACCGCCATACACCAACACGGCTTCCGTATTCATAGTGTGATTCAAGATTGAGATTACGCTGCCCGGGAAGCGGGTCACAATTCATGTCAGTGTTCAAGTGTTCGGACGCAGAATCCCCATCATCAATATGTCTCTCTGAGCCTTCTTCAATGTTGAGGACCAAAGACAAAGCAACACGCGCGCCGTTGGGCCAACGCGGATCGGGCGCATCTTCGCCGTAACCTTGTAGATCAGACAGGCGTTCGGTTACGTCAAAATGTATTGCGGAGGGCATCTTCAATATCTACATCTTGTGAAAGTGGCTCAAGATCAAGTCGATCAATCATGTTTTGCACATGGACAGCCATCACAGATTCGGCACGGTCGCCATCGCCTGCGGCAATCGCATCAAGCAGCGCAACATGGTCATTGCACAAACACCCGGCTGCCCCGCGCGCGGCGTAAACGGCTTGTGTCAACGCACTGCGCGACAGCAAAGAGGTCAGGATATCGGCCAGCACCGGATTGCCCGCAGCATCCGCGATCGCACGATGAAAATTACGTGATAATGTCACCGCTCGGCGAACGTCATCACTATCCCATGCCGTTCGTTCTTGCTTGAGAAGTTCGCGCATGGCCTTGAGGTCTTGCGGCGTCGCACGCTCTGAAGCCAGACGCGCCATCGTCCGCTCAGCCATCAACCGTGCTTCGCAAATGTGCCGCGCTTCATCAATGGTTGGCCGCGCCACAAATGCTCCGCGATTGGCTTGCAGATCAACCAAACGCTCATTTGCCAGGAGAGCCAGAACCTCGCGGACACGGGCACGCGACGCATCCAGTGCGCGGGCCAGTTTTTCTTCGGGAAGCCGCACGCCGGGTGGCAGGCGCCCTTCCTCAATGGCTGCGCGCAATCTCGCCAATGTGTCCTCAAGCGGAGCCGCTTTTTTGCGCCCCACCTCGATACCGGTATCCGGCTGTGCGTCCATCATGTGTTTCGTGCCGCTTTATTGATCCTGTCGCCTTCATACTGACACTTATTTTGACAGTAGAGCAAGTTTTTGTTTGACATGTGAGCATTTTTTGTTGGGCTATTGAAGGTAGATTGTAAACGATTAATCGGAATAATGTTGATGAAACTGAGACTCGGTATGCTAACCCCCTCATCCAACACGGTGCTGGAGCCGGTATGTGCTACAATGGCCGCCGCCATTGCAGATACTAGCGTGCACTTCAGCCGCTTCACCGTGACACGGATCGCGATGGATGACAGCGCATTGGGTCAGTTCAATACGGGCCCAATGGTTGAAGCAGCCAAGTTGCTGGCGGATGCCAAGGTCGATGTGATTGCATGGAACGGCACGTCAGCCAGTTGGCTGGGCTTGGACAGCGACCATTCCTTGGTTCATGAGATCGAGGCCGAAACCGGCATCAAAGCAGCAACTTGCGTGTTGTCCATGATGGATGCTCTGAAGGCATTGGGGGCTAGGACATACGCCTTGGTCACCCCCTATACCACAGATGTGCAAAGCCAGATTGTCAACAATCTGGATGCGCTTGACTATGAATGCGCTGCCGAAACGCATTTCGATATTTCCGACAATTTCAGCTTTGGCACCGTTCCCGAAAAACAAATCGAAGGTGCGCTGCGCAACGTCTGCGCGGCCAAGCCCGATGCGGTGATTGTACTGTGTACAAACCTTGCCGGGGCACCCGTTGTGGCGCGGGTCGAAAGTGACACCGGTGTGCCGATCCTTGATTCGGTCACGCTTACCATGTGGGGGGCGTTGCGGCGCATTGGAGCGCCTACCAACGGCCTTTCAGCTTGGGGACCCAAGCTGTCGAGCCTTTCAATTCAGAAAATGGAGGTCGCACAATGACCCGTATCATCGACCTTACACTGCCATTGGAAGATGGTGCGCCGACTTTGGGCCGTTTGGCGCGCCCAGTGATCATTCCGCACACCACCCATGAGGGGTCAAAAAAGCTTAAACAGGGCACACCGGACGATCTGTTGACCTTTACCACGACCTATATGGGCATGCTGGACCATTCCGGCACGCATATTGATGCGCTGATCCACAACAACCCCGATGGCGCGTCAATTGATGAAATGCCGGTTGAAATGTTCATGGGCAAAGCCGTCTGCCTTGACCTGCGCCATGTGGGCGACAGGGGAGACATCACCCGCGACGATATGGACGCCGCCGAGAAGGCGGCGGGCGTCAAGGTGGACGGTCACATCGTGCTGATGTGCACGGGGATCAACGCGCGCCACTGGCCGAATGACGAAATCGTGCGAATGAACCCGCAGGTGACCGCCGAGGCGACACATTGGCTGCATGAACACGGCAGCATGGTGCACGGTGTCGAGGGCCCCTCGACTGACAGGGTCGACGAAAACCTTTTCGTCAATCATCGCATCTGCCGCGATCTGGGCATGGTACATTACGAATGGCTCTGGAACCTCGAAGCGGTTTTGGGCGCCGGCGAATTCCAGTTTCAAGGTATCCCGTTGCGCATCAAGGGCGCATCCGGGTCTCCGGTGAGGGCGCTTGCCTTCCTGGACTGAGCGCGTCGAAGGGCGCGAACGAATGAACGCAACCAACAGGGAAAAATCGATGAAAATCATCTCAATTGCCAAATGCCTGACCGGGGCGGCCGCAGCAGCGGCGCTGATGTCGGGCACCGCGATAGCGGAAGAGATCAACTTGCGTGCGCTGGGGCTTGTCTCCACCCACAAGAGCCATACAGCGCTGGAGAAATCTTTCTACGACAGTTTGGGCGACAAAACCGGGCTTGATCTCAATATCAACTTCAACCCGCTCGATGTTCTTGGCGTCAATATGCAGGATACCATGCGTGTCGTGCGCGCAGGCACGTTCGACATCGTCGAAACGACAATCGGCTCCGCCTCACGCGACGATCCGTTTCTCGAAGGTCTCGACCTGATCGGTGTCTCCCCGGATATCGATACGCTCAAGGAGGTCGTCGAAGCCTATCGCGAGCCCTTCTCCCAGCGGGTTGAGGAAAAGTTCAACGCCAAGGTTCTTACGCTTTGGCCATTCGGCCCGCAGGTCTTTTACTGCAAGGATGATGTCAAAGGTATCGAGGACATGGAAGGGCTGCGCGTGCGCTCCTACACTCCGACTATGTCGGCGCTTGTCGAAAGCTTTGGCGCGACTCCGGTGACCCTCCAGTTTGCCGAGGTCTATCCCGCGTTGCAGCGTGGCGTTGCCGAATGTGCAATCACGTCGCCCACCTCCGGCAATACGGGCAACTGGCCCGAAGTCACCGACAGTCTCGTGATGCTGTCGATTTCCTGGTCGGTGCAAACGCACCTGATAAACCTCGATACTTGGAACAGCCTTTCCGACGAGGCACAAACTGAACTGACGGCGGCTTTTGCAGAGCTTGAAGAGCAGTACTGGGAAATGGCGCGTGTGAACAACGGCAAGGCCGTTGCCTGTTCGACCGGACAGGAGTGCGAGGAATATCTGCCCTTCGACATGACCGAAGTGACGCCCTCCGAGGCTGATCTCGCACAGCTCAATGCCTCGGTTGAGGAGGTGATCCTGCCCACATGGGGCGAGGCCTGCGATGCGAACTTCCCCGAATGTTCCAATATCTGGAACGAGACGATCGGTGCGGCGCGTGGTCTAGAGATCAAGTGATCCGCGACTGACAAAAATGGGTCATCTGCAGGCAGGCGGGTGGCCCGGCAATCCAACGGGAGAACGCGATGCAGCCTCGGAACTCGACATTCGCCGTGCTGGAGAAACTGGTGGGTGCCGTCGCGCTTGCTTGCGGCTGGGCGCTTTTGGCGCTTTGCGCGCTGACCGGATACGACATCGTCGCGCGACGACTGCTCGGCCATTCGGTCCAGGGGGTTGATGAAATCGGTGGCTATATCCTTGCTATTACAGCCTCGGTCGGCTTTGCCGCAGCGCTTCTCAACCGAATGCACACAAGAATAGATCTTGGCCTCATGATTATGCCGGTGCCGCTCCGGGCGGTGATGAACGCAGTCGCGGCGATCACCCTTGCCGGCTTTGCAATCTTCATGACCGAAAAGGCCTGGGCCACTCTGATGGAGACACTTGAATTCGGAGCGCGTGCCTCGACCCCTTTGCAAACACCGCTTTGGATCCCGCAAACCCTTTGGATCTTCGGCATCGCGCTTTTCGCCCTGATCGCGACCACAATGGCCGTTCATACGGTCTGGCTTTTGCTTCGCGGGCAATTCGGGACGCTGAACACGCAATACGGTCCGCCATCCATCGATGAGGAAACCGAGGCAAGCCTCAAAGTCACCACGCCCCATTCGAGCGCTGATGCCACCATCAAGGAAGCGATGAAATGATTGATTTTACCGGCGCAACCATCGGTTTTATCCTCATGCTGGGCATGATGGCGCTTGGCCTGCATGTGGCCGTTGCCATCTTCCTGACCTCTGTTCTGGGCGCCATCGTCTATTTTGGCCCGGACCTGCTCGATACCTTCGCCACACAGCTTTGGGCGGTGATGAACGACTTCATACTGACCGCGATTCCGCTTTTCGTCCTGCTGGGTGAATTGCTGATGCGCGCAGGTGTCACGCAGCGGATGTATAGCGGATTGTCCACCTGGCTGGGTCGGCTGCCAGGTGGCCTGCTGCACACCAATATCGGGGCGAGCGGCCTGTTTGCGGCGGTTTCGGGCTCTTCTGTCGCAACCGCGGCGACAATTTCGACCGTCGCGCTGCCCGAATTACGCAAGCGGGGCTATAACGAGAGGCTCGTGCTTGGCTCCATCGCAGCGGGCGCGACGCTGGGAATCCTGATCCCGCCGTCGGTCAACCTCATCATCTATGGGGCGCTCACTGGCACATCTATCGGCCAGCTTTTTGCCGCGGGCATCGTGCCGGGCCTCTTGCTGATCGGCTTGTTCATGCTGTCGATCGCGATCATTTCGCTTCTGCTGCCCGGCTCGGCCGGCGCATTGGATGAGGCAGCAACCTGGTCCGAAAAGGTCAAGAGCCTGCAACACCTTATCCCGCCGCTGTCCATCTTCGTGGTCGTCATGGGCGCAATCTATACCGGCTGGGCCACACCCACCGAAGCGGCGGCCGTTGGCGTCCTGATGGCCGTGGCGCTGGCGGCGGGCAACAAGGCGCTGAGCATCTCGATGTTGCACGACGCATTTTTGAGCACCGTGCGTACAACGGCAATGATCCTGCTGATCATCATCGCCGCATTCTATCTCAAGTTTATCATCGGGATTCTTGGCGTTCCACAAGCCATGACCAGCTTTGTTGCCGCGATGGCGCTGACACCGCTTGAGTTCATCTTTGTTCTGGTTATTTTTTACCTGATCCTTGGGTGCTTTATCGAAACCCTGTCGATGATGGTGGGGACAATTCCGATCGTGTTCCCGCTTGTGCTGCACATGGGTCTGGACCCGGTTTGGTTTGGTATCTTTCTGGTGCTGATGATGGAACTTGCCCTGATTACACCGCCAGTGGGAATGAACTTGTTCGTTGTCCAAGGCGTGCGGCGCACGGGGTCGGTCATTGATGTATTCTATGGCATCATCCCCTTTGTCGGCGTGGTTCTGTTTGCGGTTAGCCTCATCATCGCCTTCCCGGGCATTGTGACCTGGCTGCCCTACAAGATGTTCTGAGGGATGACCGACACCGCACTTTGTGACTGGCCTGCGACCAAGCTGACCCGTCACCTCAAACGCGGCAAAGTGTCTTCTGAGGCACTGGTCAAAGCTTGCCTTGCGCGGATTGATGCGCTGGACGGGCAATTACGTGCCTTTGTGACCGTGGATGCAAAGGGCGCTTTGGACGCCGCACGCGCCGCCGATGCGCACCAAGCACAAGGCGGCGACCTGCCCCCACTACATGGCCTGCCTGTTGCCATCAAAGACGTGACGGCAACCAAAGGTCTGCGCACGACCCAAGGCTCAAGGCTATATGAGACCAAAGTTCCGATCCACGACGCAGAATCCGTGGCGCGCTTGCGCCACGCAGGCGCGATCATATTGGGCAAGACAAATACCCCGGAATTCGCGTTTGGCGCCGTTTGCACCAATGCGCTTTGCGGGCCAACGGCAAACCCTTATGATTTGGAGCTAAGTTCTGGCGGATCAAGTGGCGGATCGGCAGTGGCCGTTGCCACGGGTATGGTCCCGCTGGCACAAGGCACGGATTTTGGCGGGTCGGTGCGCACGCCCGCATCTTTCTGCGGCATTGTCGGCCTGCGCCCCACGCCCGGCACAATTGCCGAACCCGAACGCATCTTGGGCGAGGCGCGGCTGGCGACGCAAGGCGTGTTGGCCCGGTCAGTTGAAGACGCGCTACTGATGCTTTGTGCAATAGCTGGCCCGCATCCCTTGGACCCAGTGTCGCGCAATGTACCTTGCCCTCCCAAGCCGAATTGCAACACCACGGCGCGACTTGCAGCCTCTGTCACTCTGAACGACACATTCGCTGTCGATCCGTGGGTGCGCAGCCGCTTCAACGCCGCGTGTGACACCATTCGCACCACGATTGGACCCGTCACCAGCGCGTCGCCAGACATGACCGGCGGCACCGACGCGTTCCGGACTTTGCGCGCTGCAGAATCGTGGTTCAAGTTCGGCACAATGGTTGAAAATCATGAGGACAAATTAACCCCCTCATATGTCTGGAACGTCCGCCAGGGCCGTGATCTATCCGCTCAAGAAATCTTTGCCGCCGAAGCGAGCCGCACACGCATTTTGCGCAATACCATGCAGTTTTTTGACGAGTATGATGTGCTTTTACTCCCCGCAGCTTCGGTTCCGCCTTTCCGCAATGACGGCGGAGAGATCCTGCAAGTTGGCGCTGCAAAATGCGACTCGATCATCGACTACCTCGCCTGCACTTTTCTGATTTCTTTGATCGGATTTCCCTGCCTGTCACTGCCAGCGCCTGTTGGCCGCCATTCTTTGCCGTTCGGTCTGCAACTCGTGGCACCTCCAGGGCGCGAAGCGGTGCTTTGGGGACTGGCGCAGAAACTAGAAGCCGTAGGATTTGCCCATCGTCCAGCCCCAATGGTCAAAGCCGCATGACTCGCCCGATGATCTTGCTGGTCAACGGCAACAGCCGGGAAGACCTGACCAACCGAATGGCCGCGCTAGCGCGCGTAAAGCTTGGTACTATGGCCGATATTGAGCCGATGACCATCGCCTTCGCACCGCAATACGTGTCCAACCGTACGGAGGCTGTCAAAGCCGCGACTGCGATCCTGGATGCAGTACACGCGCGCCTCACCCAACCCAACAGCCCCCGACCCGATGCTGTTATGCTGGCCTGTTTCGGCGAACCCGGCCTTTGGGCGTTGCGCGACTCGATCCAAGTGCCCGTCACGGGAATGGTCGAAGCCTCTGTTGCCGCCGCCATGCAACTGGGCAGACGCATCGCGATATTGACCTCGGGGCGCGACTGGCCGCCACAGATCGAAGACTTGCTGCGCATCTATGGCCAGTCTTCGCGCGTGGTGCGAGTCACGGCCCTGCCTGACGGTGCCCTGTCCGAGGACCATGCGATTTGGCATCCGGCGCTGATCGAGGCCGTCGCACACGATGCGGCGCTGGGGGGTGCGGAGGTTTTGATCCTTGGCGGCGGCCCACTGACGGGGCGCGCCGACACACTCACGCCCTTCCCCGGCATCACGCTGGTCGACGCGTTTGACGCCACGCTTTGGCAAACCCTCGCACTCGCCCAAATGGCCAAACCAACGGGATCATGCCCATGACCGCTCATGTCATTGCCGTCGCTCAGGATGGCACCCATCGCTTTTCAAAAACCATCGTTCCCGAAATTCGCCTCCTTGATGGTTTGGGCGTTGAGGGGGATGCGCATTGCGGCGAACTGGTCAAACACCGATCCCGTGTGCGTGTGGACCCAACGCAGCAAAACCTACGGCAAGTGCATCTTTTCCAGTCCGAATTGTTCGAGGAATTCGCCGAGAAGGGATTTCTCGTTGCACCTGCGGATCTGGGTGAAAACATCACCACGCAGGGGATCGACCTGCTTGACCTGCCGCGCGACACGGTGCTGCGGATTGGCGAGACGGCAAAGATCAAGATCACTGGTTTTCGCAATCCTTGCGCGCAGATCGACGCCTTTTTACCCGGCTTATTGTCAGCCGTTTTGATCCGCAAACCCAAGGAACTGATCCGGCGCACGGGGATCATGGGCGTTGTGGTCGACGGCGGGTTGATACGCGCGGGCGATGAAATTGTCGTTCATCTTCCAGCTGAACCACATAAGGCGCTGGAACGTGTCTAACGTGTTGATTGACTAAGCCGCGCCCGCCTTGGTGCCTCAGTGCAACATAGGGATAACGAACCAGAGCCACGAATGGCCGCTTTCATGTTTTTTACAGGATGCCCTTGCAGCTGCAGCGAAGTCACACTTTCGTAAGCGCTCGATTTCTACAGCAGCGGCTGGTCCTTGACGCGGGCGACGATGTCGGGCTCGGCGACGAAGTCTTCGAGGAAGCTGTGCCATTCCTCGACGGATACGCGTGCGGATGCGAGCATGTCGCGCAGTTCGTGGACGCCATCGTCGGTGAGCGCCGTCATGTAATCGTCCGGCCCGATGTGAACGCTGACGATCTTTCCATAGGAGAGGTTGTCGTCGTTGCTGACGATGGCCTCGAGAAGTTCGAGGTCCTCGCCCAGCCGGCAGGCGACGTGGGCGATGGAGCAGACGTAGGTCGTTGCTGCCATCACGCGGCCTCACTGTATGGCTGGGCTGCGGGCGCCCAGTTCCATGGCAGCAATTCGGTCAGCCGGTTGATCTTGTGATCGTGGATGCGGTCGAGGACATCGGCGAGATAGGCCTGCGGGTCGAGGCCGTTCATCTTCCCG
>DATFJQ010000184.1:0-2970 GCA_035269125.1 Roseovarius sp. | reverse complement strand
CGGGCCGCACGCCGGGTTGATCGAACGGCGTCAATTTGCCGGTGTTGCGGTCGATCACCAGCGTCTTGCCGTCCGCGTCGCGCATCAGCAGGCCATGTTCCGGTGAGTTCGGGTCCATGTTCACCAGCACCGGGGCGTTGGTGTAGCGCGCTAGATACTCAAGGTCGATGCGACCGGATTTCAGCAATTCATGCACCAGTGACAGAATAAACAACCCGTCGGTGCCCGGTGTGATCCCGACCCATTCATCGGCCACCGCATTATAGCCCGAGCGGATCGGATTGACCCCAATCACCTTGGCCCCCCGCGCCTTGAGCTTGCCAATGCCCATCTTGATCGGGTTGCTGTCGTGGTCCTCGGCCACGCCAAAGATCATGAACAGTTTGGTATGGTCCCAATCGGGCTGCCCGAATTCCCAAAATGCGCCGCCCATCGTGTAGATACCCGCCGCTGCCATATTGACCGAGCAGAAGCCACCATGCGCCGCATAGTTGGGCGTGCCAAAATTCTGCGCCCAATAGCTGGTGAAACTTTGTGACTGGTCGCGGCCCGTGAAAAAGGCCAGCTTTTCAGGATGCTCTGCACGGATCGGGGCCAGCCAATCGGTGGCGATCTGCAAGGCTTCGTTCCAACTGATTTCCTCGAACTCGCCCGATCCGCGCGGGCCGACCCGTTTCAGCGGCGCACGCAGGCGCGATGGCGCATTGTGCTGCATGATCCCCGCGCTGCCCTTGGCGCACAGAACGCCACGGTTTACCGGGTGGTCGCGATTGCCTTCGATATAGGCGACCTTGCCGTTTTTCATGTGCACATCAATGCCGCAGCGGCAGGCACACATATAGCAGGTGGTTTTGCGTATCTCGTCAGAGACCTCCGGTGAGGTGTCGATTTTCGGCTGCTGATGGCTCATCGAAACTCCTGCGGTTTATCGAGCTGAACGGTAGGGCAGAAACCTATGCTGTGCGACAATTTTCTGACTGCTTTGTGATTCCTGAAATTTTGTCCCGAAAAAGCTGAAGGAGTGGCCCTGAAAGCATGACATAGGCCGTCGATGCCCCCTGCGCCCGCGCGAGAGGTCATGCATCCGCCCCGTCCAAAATCTGTTGCGCATCGGTGGCGATCATCCGTTCCTCCTGCGCCGGAACGATCCATGCGGTCAGGGTCGACCCTTCGGCATGCAGGGCTGTTTGCCCCGCGTCATTTGCCGCCCTGTCGTATTCCAGCCCAAGCCACGCCAGCCCGTCCATGATCGCGGCACGGATCGGGGCGGCGTTTTCGCCGATGCCGCCGGTGAACGCGATGGCATCGCAGCCCTGCATCGCGGCAATCAGCGCCCCACCGTGCCGGATCGCGCTGTGGCAGAAATGCGCAACTGCAAAGCGGCTTTCTTGTGTGTTGCTGTCCAGCAAGCCGCGCATGTCTGACACGCCCCCCGACAAGCCGTGCAAGCCGCTTTGGTGGTTCAATAACTTGGCTGTCGCCTCGATCCCCGTCTCTTGCGCAAGGCGCAGCACCGCATTGGCATCGATATCGCCGCTGCGCGTGCCCATCGTCATCCCTTCAAGCGGGGAATAGCCCATTGTCGTGGCCACGGAGTGACCGTTACGAATGGCGCAGGCCGACACGCCGTTGCCCAGATGAAAGGCCAGAACCCGGCGCGGCAGCGGCTGCCCCGACAGCTCGGGCAATAACCGCACAAGCGAGGCGTATGAGATGCCGTGAAACCCATAGCGCCGTATGCCTTGGGCGCTGATGTCGGGTGGAAGGGCGTAATGGGTCTCGACCGCTGGCATACCGGCGTGAAACGCAGTGTCGAAACTGGCGAATTGCGGCAGGTCCGGGGCCAACCGCGCCAGCGCATCAATCGCCGACAGGTTATGCGGATTGTGCAGCGGGGCCAGCGGAATGCAATCGGTGATCTTTTGGCGCAGGTCTGGCGTGATCCGTGCCGGGGCGGTCAGGCCAGTGCCGCCATGCACCACCCGGTGCGCCGCCGCACGAAACCCGCTGATCGGCAGGGTGTGCGCCTCCAGTGCCTTGATCACCGCGGCAAGCGCGCTGTCATGATCGGGCAGGTCGGCTGTGCGCGTCTGATCCCCGACACGGATTTGCGCTGCGCCGCCAATGCCGTCGGCGTTGCCGCTTAACCGTGCCTGTGAGCCATCGCCAAACACCGCGAACTTGATCGAGGACGACCCGGCATTCACAACCAGTATGGGCGCATCTGTGCCGGGTCGTTGCATCGGTTACACCTGTTGCGGGCGCATGTCCGCCGGATCAATCCCGGCGACGGCCACGGGTTTTTTCATCGCGTCGCGGCGGAACGGCTCGCCCAGTTCCTGATTAATCAGCGCCTCGATCAAAGTGGTTTTGCCGTGCTCCATCTGGTCTTTGACGGCTGTGTTCAACGCATCGGTCAATTCGTCCATCGTGCGGGCCGCAACGCCGTTCAGCCCGCAGGCTTTGGCGATACCGGCATAGCTGACGCTGTCGTCCAGTTCCGTGCCGACAAAGTTGTCGTCATACCACAGGGTCGAATTGCGCTTTTCCGCGCCCCATTGATAGTTGCGGAACACGACCATTGTGATCGCGGGCCATTCGCTGCGCCCGATGGCAGTCAATTCGGTGACGGCAATCCCAAATGCGCCATCACCTGCAAAGCCCACAACAGGGGTATCGGGGCAGCCGATCTTGGCGCCGACAATGGCCGGTAGCCCGTAGCCGCAGGGGCCGAAAAGCCCCGGCGCAAGGTATTTGCGGCCTGCCTCGAACGAGGGGTAGGCATTGCCGATGGCGCAGTTGTTGCCGATGTCCGAGGTGATGATCGCCTCGCGCGGCAACGCGCTTTGGATGGCGCGCCATGCCATGCGCGGGCTCATCCAGTCGGGTTTGTCGGCGCGGGCGCGTTCGTTCCATGTGGTGCCGGGATCGTCCTGTTCATGGTCCATGCTGCTAAGCTGTTGGGCCCAT
>DATFJQ010000183.1:0-2933 GCA_035269125.1 Roseovarius sp. | reverse complement strand
CCTCCGATCTATGGGGATAACGCCATGCGCACAGTTTACGTGAACGGAGATTACCTGCCGGAAACCGAAGCCAAGGTTTCGATCTTTGATCGGGCCTTTCTGATGGCTGATGGTGTGTATGAAGTGACCAGCGTTCTGGGCGGCAAACTGATTGATTTCGACGGGCATCTGGCGCGCCTTGAAAGGTCTTTGAACGAGCTGGACATCAAGAAACCGGCTGTATTCGATGACCTTTTGGGCATTCACCGCGAATTGGTGCGCGCCAACCAGATCGAGGATGGTCTGGTTTATTTGCAAGTCACCCGCGGCAGCGATGGTGACCGTGATTTTGCCTTCCCCGACCGCGAGACGACCGAGCCGACGGTGGTTCTTTTTACCCAGTCCAAGCCTGGATTGGCCACCAGCCCGCAGGCCGAAACAGGGCTGAAAATCATCAGCATAGACGATCAGCGTTGGGGCCGTCGCGACATCAAGACGGTGCAACTGCTGTACCCGTCGATGGGCAAGATGATGGCCAAGGCGGCAGGTTGTGACGATGCGTGGATGGTCGAAGATGGGCATGTGACCGAAGGCACCAGCAACAACGCCTATATCGTCAAAGACGGTAAGATCATCACTCGACAGCTTAGCAATGACATCCTGCACGGCATCACCCGTGCCGCTGTGCTGCGCTTTGCGCGCGAGGCGCAAATGACTGTCGAAGAGCGTTTTTTCACGATTGACGAGGCAAAGGATGCTGATGAGGCCTTTGTCACCTCGGCCAGTGCTTTTGTGATGCCGGTGGTGGAAATCGACGGGCAAGGCATTGGCACGGGCACACCCGGCCCTGTCGCCAAGCGGTTGCGCGAAATTTACTTGGAAGAAAGCCTGAAAGCGGCGATCTGACGCCGGTGTTTCGCGCTTTGGCTTAGGTGATCGCCTCAAGCCGTTCCTTGCTCAGATCGCCCGGAACCACGGTGATCGGGATGGGCAGGGAGCCCGCACTTTTCGTAAGCTGCGTGACCAGTGGGCCGGGGCCCTTTTTGCCCGTGCCCGCGCCCAGAACCAAAACGCCGATTTCCGGATCGTCCTGCACCTGCGCGATGATTTCAGCGACGGGTTCACCCTCGCGGATGACAAGCTCGGGATCGATGCCTTGCTTGTCGCGCATCCATTTTGCGAACACCTCAAAATGCGCCTCAATGCGCTCGCGGGTTTCCTCGCGCATAAGGTCGCCGACCCCGATCCAGTGATTGAACTCTTCGGGGGGGATCACGGCCAGAATTTCAACACCTGCCTTGGTGTGCGCCGCGCGCATGGCTGCGAAACGCATCGCGTTCAGACATTCGCGGCTGTCATCCAGAACGACCAGAAACTTGCGCATGTTCGTTGTCTCCTCAGGGGCGCATCATGGCCGGGAAAGCGGGCTTGGGCAATGATGGAAATCACCCCGCGCAGCGCGGCCCCATTTAATCAAAGGTGCCGGCTACCCGGCCCAGCAACATAAAAGCGCGGGCCGTGCGGGTGTCGGACAAGGCCGATATTTCGGCATCACTGGCCGTTTCCGCAAATTGCGCAAACATCCGGTCAAACAGGCGCAGGAAGTGATGCGCCGCATCACGAAAAATCGGGTCTTGTTTCATCCGGGCGGCCGACAGGGCCAGCGATGACCGATCCCGCACACCGCCAAGGGCGGCAATTGCGCGCCCCCGTTCACCGGCGGCAAAACGGCGCCACAATTCGGGGCGGGCCATATCGGGGCGCAGATCATCCATATAGATGCCGTCATGTGACAGAAGTGTCAGCACATCTTGCGCCGCCTGTATCAACTGCGCGCTTTGACGGTCCTTAAGTGCCTTGCGCAGGGCGGCAAATCCGTCGCGGTCTTCGGCGGTTTCGGGAAAGTTCATGGCGCGGATGAAATCGCTACGCTCCAGCGGGGGGCGCAATTCCTCGGCTGGGGTGCCAAGGGGCAGGGCCACTTGCGAGTCGCTGTCTTCGGCCGGGGCGGCCTGATGGCGCAGCGGCACAAGCGCTGGCGTGGCATCGCGGGTGGACGTGAACATTGCCAGCGCGGTTTCGGCCTTGCGCTGGGCGGCGGCGATTTCGTCCAATTTGCGCGCGACCGAGGGTTCACTGGCCGCGTTGCGGCTTTGGTTGTCGGCCACATAGGTTGTGCGGATTGCGTCGATGGCCGCCTGCAAGCGCTGGCTTTCTTCGCGCATGATTTTCGAGGCGCGCGCGGCGGTGGCGGCGACCCAGATCATCGCAACCGGCAGGAAGACCGCCAGCATCACCATGATAAAGCGCAATGCGCCGCCGGTATTCGGTGTGGCGCTGCCCGGTTCCAGCACAACGAAAAACACCGCCGCCCCCAACAGCCACAGGGCGGAAAGGATCAGTGCGGTCAATTCTATGGCTGTGATCCGATCCTTGCCGGAACGGTCATATATCCCCAACGGTGTTGGGGGGGTGTCCTTGCGCTCGGGCATGTTGTGCAGACCTGATCAGATATACTGAACCTTTAGCACTTCGTAAGAGCGTTCACCACCGGGTGTGCGCACTTCGACGCTGTCGCCCTCTTCTTTGCCGATCAGGGCGCGGGCGATGGGCGATTTGATGTTCAACAGGCCGTTTTCGATATCGGCCTCATATTCGCCGACGATTTGATAGGTTTTTTCCTCGTCGGTGTCTTCGTCCACCAAAGTGACGGTGGCCCCGAATTTGATCGAGCCGTTCATTTTGGCCGGGTCGATCACATCGGCCAAGCTGATCACGCCTTCAAGTTCCTTGATCCGGCCTTCGATGAACGATTGTTTTTCCTTGGCCGAATGGTATTCGGCATTCTCGGACAGATCGCCATGTTCGCGGGCTTCGGAAATGGCGCGGATGATGGCCGGGCGTTCTTCGGACTTGAGGTGCTTGAGTTCTGCCTCAAGGGCCGCGTGGCCCTT
>DATFJQ010000182.1:0-9070 GCA_035269125.1 Roseovarius sp. | reverse complement strand
AGTTGCTGGCCATCGCTTTCGATCATGTAGGTCATATGCCCCGGCGTGTGGCCAAACGCGGCCATCGCGGTGATGCCCGACGCCACGCTGTCGCCATCGCTGATCATGCTCATCTGCTCGGCCAGCGGGCGCACCTTGCTTTCAAAGCCGTCATTTTCCATCGCGGCCCATGCATCGAACTCGACCGATCCGGTCACATAGCGCGCATTCGGGAAGGTCGGCGCATCGCCATTCATCAGCCCGCCGATGTGATCGCCATGCATGTGGGTGATGACCACGATATCAATCTGGTCCGGGGTATAGCCTGCCTGTGCCAAGGCGGCGGTGGTGGCCTCGGCGTTCAGGCCGGTATCAAACAGAACCAGTTCCGCGCCGGTATTGACAACTGTTGGTGTAAAAAAGAATTGCGCCTTGTCGGTCGGGATGCGCGCCTTGGCCGAGGCTTTGGCAAATGCGTCTTCGCTGACATTGAGGCCGAAAATTGTATGCGGGTCAGGGCGCGGCATTGTGCCGGCAAGGAGTGTCGTCACCTCGAAATCGCCCAAGCCAACGCGATTGTAACTGGACATCCCTGCACCCATCATTGGCGCGGCGGCACTGGCCATCCGGCCACCAGCAGCCGCAATCGGCAATGCGGCAGCTGAGGCCAGCAAGCTACGGCGGGTGAAATCACTGTTGGACATTAGAACCCTCTTTGGTTGTGTGCGGTCGATATGCACTCTAGCGCATAAACCGCATTCTCTGTGTGCCTTCACGGGAATGTGACAGGCCCGCGCATTCTGGACAAATCCCGGCGGCTGTGACATGGCCCATCTCAATCAGGAGAGACCCATGACAACCACCCGTTTTGCCCCGTCGCCCACCGGTTATATCCATGTTGGCAACCTGCGCACCGCCTTGATGAACTTTCTGATCGCCCGCAAATCCGGCGGCACGTTTATCCTGCGGATCGACGATACCGATCCTGAGCGGTCGAAAGAGGAATACGTCGATGCGATCAAGCAAGATCTTGACTGGCTGGGCCTGCATTGGGACCGGGTTGAGCGGCAGTCCGAGCGGCTGGACCGCTACGCCGACGCGGCGGACAAACTGCGCGAAATGGGCCGCTTTTACGAGGCGTTCGAGACGCCTACCGAACTGGACCTGAAGCGCAAGAAGCAGCTGAACATGGGCAAGCCGCCAGTGTACGACCGGGCCGCGCTTGCCTTGTCCGAAGATGAAAAAGACGCCTTGCGCGCTGAACGGGGCAACGGCGTCTGGCGCTTCAAGCTGGATCACGAGCGGATCGAATGGAATGACGGTATTCTGGGCGACATCTCGATTGATGCGGCCAGCGTCAGCGATCCGGTGTTGATCCGTGGGGATGGTCAGGTGCTGTATACCTTGGCGTCGGTCGTGGACGATACCGAAATGGGCGTGACCCATGTGGTGCGCGGCAGCGACCACGTGACAAACACCGCCACGCAAATTCAGATCATTCAGGCCCTTGGCGGCACGGTGCCCCAGTTTGCGCACCATTCCTTGCTGACCGGGCCGCAGGGCGAATCCCTGTCGAAACGCCTTGGCACGCTCAGCCTGCGCGATTTGCGCGCGCAAGGGGTTGAGCCGATGGCGCTGCTGAGCCTTATGGCGCGGCTTGGCTCGGCTGATCCGATTGAGGTGCACAGCGATATGGCGGACCTGATCGAGGGTTTCGACATCAGCCGCTTTGGCGCAGCCCCCACCAAGTTTGACGTGAACGACCTGTTCCCGCTGACCGCGCGCCTGTTGCACGAGCGCGATTTTGCCGAGGTCCGTGACGAGATTGCGCGCATAGGCGTGCCCGACGCCTTGGCCGAACGGTTTTGGACAGTGACGCGCGATAATATCACCACGTTGAACGACCTGCCGGATTGGTGGGCCATGTTCCGCGACGGGGCCGAGCCCGTGATCGACGACGAAGATCGCGATTTTATCGCGCAAGCCATGCAAATGCTGCCCGAGGGGCCGTATGATGACAGCACATGGTCAAGCTGGACCGCGCAGGTGAAAGAGGCCACTGGCCGCAAGGGCAAGGGCCTGTTCATGCCGCTGCGCAAAGCCTTGACAGGTCAGTCGCACGGGCCGGACATGGGGCAGGTTCTACCGCTGCTGCAAAACATCAAGGCGCGCGATTAAGCGTCAGCCGCCTGCGGCGTCATCGGGGCGGCGCAGGCTGGCCTTTTCACTGACCAGCGGCAGGGCTTTGTCTGCGTAGGCGCGGGCGCGGTTCGCCATGTCGCGCGCGGCTTGGGCCAAGGCCTTGTCGGGGCAGGTTGTCAGCGGCTCAAGCGCGGCAAGTAAATGCTGCACCACTTCGAGTGTGCCCGCCCCGTCGCGCGCGATGCTGCCATAGGCTTTGTCGATCAAATCCTTGGGGTGTGTGTCGGGCACGAAAATCCGGTCGAACTTCGGCGGATCCTCGTTCAGCGGTGTATGCACCCAATCCCACAAAAGCCCTTGTTGGCGGGCGATCACGTCAATCGCGGTGCCCGGATCGTTGACGCCGGGCGACAGGGCGCGCGATCCGATTTCAGACAGGACAAGCAGCCCATAGGTGGCATCCTGTTCAAAGGTGCGGGTATCGCCGATTGTCAGGCAGGCCTGAATTTTCTTGATCAGCGCATCAGATAGGCCCGCTGCATAGGCAATTGGCTGACCTTGCAAAACATAAGCGCCGGGTGCGGTGTGGATGTAGACCCGTGCTTGGCTTTTGCCCAAGGCCGCGCTGAGGCGGGGTAGGTCGATGAACTGCAAGAACCCAGACCGCGGTGCGCCTATGGGCTGCGCGTCATCGGGGATGACGGTATCAGGCGTCAGGGGCAAAGCGCGCAAGGCCGGTTCTGATTTGGTGTGGATCAGACTGTCGCGGGCCGCGCGTTCGGTCGCGCGCAGGCTGGTTTCCATGCTGCTCAGGTCACTTAGATGGTCAATCCAGCGCAGCATGGCCAAGATGACCAGAACCACCACGACCACGGTAAAGGCCAAAACCGTCACTGCCGCGCCTGGCCCATGCAGTTGCGCCTTGAACAGGATGATCGAGGTCAGCGCATAGACAAACGCGCCGATAAAGGTGGCCAGAACGGTTTGCGTGGTTGTGTCAGCCAGCAGAATGCGGTGCACACGTGGCGTGGCCTGTGCGGCCGCGGCGTTATGGGCTGATACCATGACATTGAGTGAAAACGTGCTGACCGCCAACATGCTGGAGGCCAGGATTGTCAGGATCGGCATCACCGCGTCTGGCGTGAACCGCTGGGTCAGGGTGTCCGGGATCGTGTTTTCAAAAAAGATTGCCGTGGCCGAGGCGACGACCGCCAAAACAGCCATCAAAGCGACACGCACCCATAAAAGCTGACCAAGCCGTAAAAGCATCAAGAGGGGTTTGGAGGCTGTCTTGGTCTTCATCGCGTGCCCTTGTTTGAGGTGATCATGCCCCAGTGTCGACGCGCGGTCCAGTGGCCGCGCAGGGTTTAGCGATGCACGATACGAATACGGCGCGCCTGCAATTGGGCATCGACAAAGTCGCGGTCATGCGAGCTGAGCCGACGGTGGCGCGGATAGACAGGCGCGGCCCGGTCATCCAGCACCGGCGTGTCCCAGCCATCGGTGGTGTCAAAAAAACGCGCGGCCCCTTCCTCGCCGAACTCCCGCAAATAACCCTGCACCACTACATCGATATAGCTCAGCAGGGCCGGGTGTGTATCTGTGGGGCTGTCGTGCTTCCCCTCGGGGATGGAATACACCGCGATATCTGGGGTGTGGGGTAGGGGATGGCGGATCTGGTGGGCGGCGGGCACGCGGGCATATGCCGCCTCGCGCTGGTCCAGTGCGGCCCAATCCTGCCCCGGCACCGGGGCGATCAGCCCGTCAATTTCGCTATTCGCGGAAGGCACAACCGTCAGAAAGGCCACGGGGCGCAATGCGGTGTGCCGCCAGACCCGCCGCCAGCCGCGCAAGGTGGCGGAATGCGCGTCGTGAAAGCGATGGGTGTCGCGATTCACAAGGCTGCCATAGCCAAAGAAATATGCATCACCGGTATATGTTATTTTTCCGCCCCTTGATCTAGGTCATGTATTCCAGCCTGTTTTGCGGTCACGGTGTCTGGAATTCAAGCAACCGGACCAAATGACCATGCGCATCACCAAACGCACCAATATCGCCATTCGTGTCCTCATGTTCTGTGGCGCGAATGCCGACCGTCTGGTTACCAAATCGGAAATCGCAGCGTGCTGCAATACCTCGGAAAGTCACTTGGCCCAAGTGATCAATCGTTTGGCGCAGTTGAACTTTCTGCACACGCAGCGGGGGCGCTGCGGTGGCATTACCTTGGCGCGTCCGATGGATCAGATCGTGATTGGCGATGTGTTTCGCCAGCTTGAATCGAATGTGCCGATTGCCGAATGTTTTGCTGATGTCGACAATACCTGCCCCTTGGTTGATTTCTGCCGCCTGAAACTGGCCATCGCCGATGCCGCCGAAGCGTTTTACGCCCATCTTGATGACATCACGCTGAATGCGCTTGTCTGCGACAATTACGAATTGCTGGATGTTTTTGTGCCATCGCGCTGTGCAGAACGCGCTTGAACTGATCCAAGCCGTATACTAGCTTTTGTGCACTTGATCGGGAGAACCGGGGTATCCGGTGCCGAAGGAGCAACCGCCCCGGAAACTCTCAGGCGACAAGGACCGATCTGGTGAAACGACTCTGGAGAGTTCTCGTGCATAGCGGGACGCCGAAGGGATAGCGATCTCAGGCCAAAGGACAGAGGGGGCATCGTGGCGCGGCCGAAACGGGTGCGCGAAACCGATGCCGGATTGATCGTTCAATCAAGCTGGCGCCATTTGGGAGAGACCGGATGAGCGACGCCCTGCGCAAGACCCCCCTGCATGCCCTGCATGTTGAGTTGGGGGCCAAGATGGTGCCCTTCGCGGGCCATGATATGCCCGTGCAATATCCCCTTGGCGTAATGAAGGAACATCAACACACTCGCGCTGCGGCGGGATTGTTCGATGTCAGCCATATGGGCCAAGTGATTGTGCGCGCCCAAGGCGGGCATGAGGCCGCCGCCCGCGCGATGGAGGCGCTGGTGCCGGTCAATCTGTTGGACCTTGGCCAAGGGCGGCAACGCTATGGATTTTTCACCAACGATCAGGGCGGCATACTGGATGACCTGATGATGGCCAATCGCGGCGATCACCTGTTTGTCGTGGTCAATGCCGCCTGCAAGGCTGATGACATCGCCCATATGCGCGCGGTGCTGACGGGCTGCGAGGTCGAAGAAATCACCGACCGCGCCTTGTTGGCCCTACAAGGCCCCGCCGCCGAGGGGGTCTTGCAAGCCATCGTGCAGGATGTGGCCGCAATGAATTTCATGGATGTCGGCATATTCGACAGCTCTTACGGTGAGCTGTGGATTTCGCGCTCGGGCTACACGGGCGAGGATGGGTATGAGATTTCTGTGGCTTCTGAGCAGGCCGAAGGTTTGGCCCGTGCGCTGCTGGCGCATGATGCGGTTGAACCAATCGGTCTGGGCGCGCGCGACAGTCTGCGGCTTGAGGCCGGGCTGTGCCTGTATGGCCATGACATCGACGGCGGCACCACCCCGGTTGAGGCGGGCCTGACATGGGCCATTCAAAAGGCGCGCCGCACCGGGGGCGCACGTGCGGGCGGCTTTCCGGGCGCGGATATTATCCTTGATCAGATCAGCGATGGCGCGCCCCGCAAACGCGTGGGGTTGCGGCCTGATGGGCGTGCGCCCATGCGCGAAGCCACGGCGCTTTTTGCCGAGGCCGAAGGCGGCACGCCGATTGGGGCGGTCACATCCGGCGCGTTCGGCCCGACCTTGGGCGCGCCCATGTCGATGGGCTATGTGCCCGCTGCACTTTCTGCCCCCGGCACCAAACTTTATGGCGAGGTGCGCGGCAAACGGATGCCTGTGACAGTGGCCGATCTGCCCTTTGTCCCGGCCAATTTCAAACGTTGACACTCAACCCTGACAACAAGGACGACAAAAAATGAAATTCACCGAAGAACATGAATGGTTGCTTAGCGAAGGCGATGTTGTGGTGGTTGGCATTACAGAACACGCCAGCGAACAATTGGGCGATGTGGTGTTCGTCGAACTGCCCGAGATCGGCACACAGGTTGCCAAAGGCGACGAGGTTGTGGTGATCGAAAGCGTCAAGGCCGCCAGCGATATCATGGCCCCGATTGATGGTGAAATCACCGAAGTCAACGAGGCGCTGACCGATGAACCCGGCAAGGTGAACGAAGACCCGACAGGCGAGGCGTGGTTTTTCAAGGTCAAGCCCACTGATGATGGCCAGCTGGATGGCTACATGGATGAAGACGCCTACAAGGACTTCATCGGTTAACCCTTTCGCGGCCCCGCTGGCCCGGTGCTGAAGGCCGGGGGTGGGGCGCATTTCCGGATATGACGAGGATGATCATGCCTTTTGAGCCGACAGATTATTTGCCTTATGATTTTGCCAATCGCCGCCACATCGGACCCTCGCCCGACGAGATGGCCGAGATGCTGCGCGCGCTTGGCGCGGACAGCCTTGAGGCATTGATTGAAGACACGGTGCCGCGGTCCATTCGGCAAGATCAGCCGTTGGATTTTGGCAAGCCCAAGTCCGAACGCGAATTGCTGCACCACATGCGCAAAACGGCGGGTAAGAACAAGGTTCTGACCTCGCTCATTGGGCAGGGCTATCACGGCACGGTCACGCCGCCCGCGATCCAGCGCAATATTCTTGAAAACCCGGCGTGGTATACCGCCTACACGCCCTATCAGCCGGAAATCAGCCAAGGCCGTCTTGAGGCTTTGTTGAACTTTCAGACAATGGTCAGCGATCTGACGGGGCTTGAGATTGCCAACGCATCGCTGCTGGACGAGGCAACAGCCGCCGCCGAGGCGATGACCATGGCACAGCGCGTGGCCAAGACGAAGGTCAAGGCGTTCTTTGTCGATGAAAACTGCCACCCGCAAAACATTGCGGTGATGCAGACCCGTGCCGCGCCCTTGGATATCGAGGTGATCGTCGGCCCGCCCGAAGATATGGAGGCCGACAAGGTGTTCGGCGCGATCTTCCAGTATCCTGGCACCTATGGGCATCTGCGCGACTTCAGCGATGAAATGGCCGCGCTGCACGCGCATAAGGCCATTGGCATTGTCATCGCCGACCCGCTGGCGCTGACGCTGTTGAAAGAACCCGGCGCCATGGGGGCGGATATCGCCGTGGGGTCAACGCAGCGCTTTGGCGTGCCGATGGGATATGGTGGCCCGCACGCGGCCTATATCGCCACCAAAGACGCTTATAAGCGTGCCCTGCCGGGCCGGATTGTCGGGGTCAGCGTCGACAGTCACGGCAACCGCGCCTACCGCTTGGCCCTGCAGACCCGCGAGCAGCATATCCGCCGGGAAAAGGCCACCTCGAACGTCTGCACCGCGCAGGCGCTTCTGGCGGTGATGGCGTCGATGTATGCGGTGTTCCATGGCCCCAAGGGGCTGAAGGCGATTGCACAACGCATTCACCGTAAAACAGTGCGTCTGGCCAAGGGGCTTGAGGCTGCGGGCTTTGACGTGCAGCCGGACATGTTCTTTGACACGATCACGGTTGATGTGGGCCTGCTACAGCGCGGTGTGTTGCAAGCGGCCGTGCGCGAAGGGGTGAACCTGCGCCGGGTGGGGGACACAAAAATCGGTATTTCGCTGGATGAACGCACCCGCCCCGCCACCATCGAGGCGGTCTGGCGGGCCTTCGGTATCATTATGGAAGACAGTGATTTCGGGGGCGCGTATCAGATGCCCGAGGCAGTGCTGCGGCAATCTGATTATCTGACCCACCCGATTTTCCACATGAACCGGGCCGAGACGGAAATGATGCGCTACATGCGCCGTCTGGCGGATCGCGATCTGGCGCTGGACCGGGCGATGATCCCGCTTGGGTCGTGCACGATGAAACTCAATTCCGCCGCCGAGATGATGCCCGTCAGCTGGCGCGAGTTTTCCTTGCTGCACCCCTTCGTGCCTGCCGATCAGGCGCAGGGCTACACGGAAATGATCGACGATCTGTCGGCCAAGCTGTGCGATATCACCGGCTATGCCGCGATTTCGATGCAGCCCAATTCCGGGGCGCAGGGCGAATATGCCGGGCTTTTGACGATTGCCGCCTATCACCGCGCCAAGGGCGAAGGCCATCGCAAGGTCTGTTTGATCCCGACCAGTGCGCACGGCACCAACCCGGCCAGCGCCCATATGGTTGGCTGGGATGTTGTGGTGGTCAAATCCGCCGAAAATGGCGATATTGACGTTGAAGACTTCCGCGCAAAGGCCGAAAAACACTCGGAAAATCTGGCGGGCTGCATGATCACCTATCCGTCAACGCATGGTGTGTTCGAGGAAACCGTGCGCGAGGTGTGTGACATCACCCACACGCATGGCGGGCAGGTCTATATTGACGGGGCCAACATGAATGCGATGGTGGGTCTTGCGCGCCCCGGTGACGTGGGCGGCGACGTGAGCCACCTGAACCTGCACAAAACCTTCTGCATTCCGCATGGCGGCGGTGGCCCCGGCATGGGGCCGATCGGGGTCAAGGCGCATCTGGTGCCGCATTTGCCCGGCCATCTGGTCACGGGCGGCGAACAGGGGCCGGTATCGGCCGCGCCGTTCGGCTCGCCCTCGCTTTTGCCGATATCTTGGGCCTATTGCCTGATGATGGGCGGTGAGGGGCTGACGCAAGCGACGCGCGTGGCGATCCTGAACGCCAACTACATCGCCAAGCGATTAGAGGGGGCGTATGATGTTCTATACAAAGGGCCGTCGGGCCGTGTCGCGCATGAATGCATTCTAGACACCCGCCCGTTTGAGAAAAGCGCAGGCGTGACGGTGGATGATATTGCCAAGCGTCTGGTCGATTGCGGCTTTCATGCGCCAACCATGAGCTTCCCGGTCCCCGGAACCCTGATGGTCGAGCCTACGGAATCCGAAACCAAGGCCGAGTTGGACCGCTTTTGCGATGCCATGCTGGCGATCCGCGATGAAAT
>DATFJQ010000181.1:0-9977 GCA_035269125.1 Roseovarius sp. | reverse complement strand
CAGCCCGCCATCAGTGCGCAGCGTCACGCGGTCGCGCAGCTTGTTCATGCTGAGCACCTGATGCGCTTCGGTCAGGCCCATTTCCCACGGCAAACCGGCATATTTGATGCTGGTCGCGGGGCTGGCCCCGGTGCCGCCGTTGTGCCCCGAGATCAGGATCACATCGGCCTTGGCCTTGGCGACGCCGGCGGCAATCGTGCCGACGCCGGATTGCGCCACCAGTTTGACGGTAACCTTCACCGTTGGGTTGATCTGCTTGAGGTCATAGATCAGCTGCGCAAGATCCTCGATACTGTAAATATCGTGGTGCGGCGGCGGTGAAATCAGCGTCACACCCGGTGTCGAATGGCGCAACCGCGCGATCAGGTCGGTGACCTTCATGCCGGGCAACTGGCCGCCCTCGCCGGGCTTGGCCCCTTGGGCCACCTTGATTTCCAGCTCTTCGCACTGATTCAGGTATTCAGCGGTTACGCCAAACCGGCCCGACGCCACCTGCTTGATCTTGGCGCTTGGGTTGTCGCCATTGGGCTCTGGTACGAAATGGGCGGGGTCTTCACCGCCTTCGCCGCTGTCACTGCGGGCACCGATCCGGTTCATCGCCACATTCAGGGTTTTGTGCGCCTCGGGGCTGAGCGCGCCCAAAGACATCCCCGGTGTCACGAACCGTTTGCGGATCGCGGTGACGCTTTCGACCTCTTCCAATGCAATCGGCTCACCCATCGGCTTGATCGCCATAAGGTCGCGCAAGTGAATGGGCGGGTTGGCCTGCATCGCCTTGGAATATTGTTGCCACAGCGCATAAGACGCCTTGTTGCAGGCCATCTGCATCATGTGCATCGTCTGCGCGCCCCACGCGTGGGTTTCGCCCGATTTGCGCATCTTGTAGAACCCGCCGATTGGCAGCACATCCTTGCCCCCGCCAAAGGCATCGCTGTGAATTTGTTCCAGCTTGGCCTGAATACCGCTGACGCCGATACCGCTGATACGGCTGGTCAGCCCGGGGAGGTATTCGTTACACATCGCACGGCTCAGGCCGACGGCCTCGAAATTCAGCCCGCCACGATAAGACGAGATCACGCTGATCCCCATCTTGGACATGATCTTCAACAGACCTTGGTCAATGGCATTGCGATAACGTGCCACCGCTTCGGTCAGGCTGCCATCCAGCAAGCCGCGGTCGATCCGATCCGCCAAGGTATCTTCGGCCAGATAGGCGTTGACCACAGTGGCCCCCGCACCAATCAGAACAGCAAAATAATGCGGGTCAATACATTCAGCCGATCGCACGTTCAGCGAACAGAAAGTGCGCAGGCCCTTTCGGGTCAGGTGCGAATGCACTGCACTGGTGGCCAAAATCATTGGCATGCCAACACGGCCCTCGCCCAATGCCTGATCGCTGAGCACAAGATGCCCGGCCCCACTGCGCACGGCATCTTCGGCCTCGGCGCGGATACGCTCAAGCCCGGCTTGCAAGGCACCTTGGCCCGGCTCGAACGTGCAATCGATCTGCGTGACGTCACCATCGAACTGGCGCAGCAACGCGTCCCACTGGGCATTGCCCAAGAACGGGCTTTCCAACACCACGATTTCCGTCTGCGCACTGGATTCGTCCAACACGTTCTTCAGGTTGCCAAAGCGCGTTTTCAGGCTCATCACCCGGAATTCGCGCAAGCTGTCGATCGGCGGGTTTGTCACCTGACTGAAGTTCTGGCGGAAATAATGGCTCAGCGGGCGGTATTTTTTGGACAGCACGGCAGACGGGGTATCGTCGCCCATGCTGGCAATCGCCTCTTTTGCGTCCTCGGCCATCGGGGCAAGAATCGTCTCGATTTCCTCAATCGAATAACCGGCAGCCATCTGGCGGCGGCGCAATTCATGACCGGTGAACAACGGGGCCTCGGACACACCGGCCAGCACCTCGTCCATATCGTTGATCTTGCCGACCCATTCGCCAAAGGGCTGCGCATGGGCCAGCTTATCCTTGATCTCGGTGTCGTGGTACAATTTGCCCTCGGTCATATCGACGGCCAGCAACTGACCCGGCCCCAAGGCGCCCTTTTCCTTGACCATGGATTCATCAATCGGGACCATACCGGCTTCGGATCCGGCAATCACCAGACCGTCGCCAGTGACCACATAGCGCATCGGGCGCAGGCCGTTGCGGTCCAGCCCGGCGCACACCCAGCGGCCATCGGTCATTGCAAGGGCGGCGGGGCCGTCCCACGGCTCCATCACCGAGTTGCAATAGGAATACATATCGCGCCATGCCTGCGGCAGTTCTTCGGCCTGCTTGGACCAGCTTTCAGGCACCAACATGGTTTTGGCCATTGGCGCGTTGCGGCCCGCGCGCACCAACACCTCGAACACCGAATCCAGCGCGGCAGAATCGCTCGACCCACCGGGAATGATCGGTTTGATATCCTCGGCCAAATCGCCAAAGGCGCTGCTGGCCATGCGGATTTCATGGCTTTTCATCCAGTTGATATTGCCCTTCAGCGTGTTGATTTCGCCATTATGGGCCAACATGCGGAACGGCTGGGCCAACCACCATTGCGGAAAGGTGTTGGTGGAATAGCGCTGATGGTAAATCGCAAAGGCCGATTTGAACCGGTCGTCCTGCAAATCCGGATAGAACACGGCCACCTGTTCGGCCAGCATCATGCCCTTGTAGATGATGCTGCGGCACGACAGCGACGCGATATACATCTCGTTGATGCTTTGGGCGGCGGCGGCTTTTTCGATCCGGCGGCGGATGACATAAAGCTCGCGTTCGAACGTCTCTTCATCAATGCCTTTGGCATTCGAGATCAGAATTTGTTCAATCTCGGGGCGCGTCGCATTGGCTTTTTCGCCAAGACAGCTGATTTCCACGGGAACATGCCGCCATCCGTAGATCGAGTGGCCCATACGCAGAACTTCGGTTTCCACGATGGTCCGGCAGGCCTCTTGAGCGCCAAAATTGGTGCGCGGCAGGAACACCTGACCGACGGCCATCAACTGATCTTCGCGCGGCTCATGTCCGGTACGGCGAATTTGATCGTAAAAGAACGGGACCGGGATCTGCACATGGATGCCCGCGCCATCGCCGGTTTTTCCATCGGCATCCACCGCGCCACGGTGCCAGATCGCCTTGAGCGCGTCGATCCCAGCCTCGACGACCTTGCGGCTGGGTTTGCCATTGACCGACACCACTAGGCCAACACCGCAAGACGAGTGCTCTTCTTCTTCGCTGTACATGCCGTTTTCGGCCAGCCAATTGCGCTTGGCCTCTTCTTCGGCCTTCCAGTTAAGATCCATTTTCGTCATTTTTCAAACCCTTCCTTCATCCGGTGGGTCAGGGCCGCCGCCCTGTTTGCTGTCTGATCCGCGCGTCAGGCGCGGGTATGTTCGTGCTCGCACTCGAGCTGCGCATTTATTCCGCCGCGACCGATTGCGCAGCATTCAGATGATCAAGGATCGCCTCAGCCGAATCGCGGCCGTCGCGGATGGCCCAAACCACCAATGATGCGCCCCGGACAATATCGCCTACCGCAAAAACGCCATCCATCGCGGTCTTGCCGGTGGTGAACTCGGCCTTGATGGTGCCCCAACGCGTGACTTCCAAGTCCGGCTGGTTCCATAGGGTCGGCAGATCTTCCGGCTCAAAGCCCAGCGCCTTGATCACCAGATCGGCAGGCTCGTCATGCTCGGCACCGTCAATGGGTTCGGGGCTTTGGCGCCCAGTTGCATCTGGCTGACCAAGGCGCATTTTTTGCACTTTGACCGCGCTGACAGGATCACCCGCAAAACCTTGGGGCGCGCTGAGCCATTCAAAGACAACGCCTTCTTCTTCGGCGTTTTGCACTTCTCGCTGACTGCCGGGCATGTTGTCTCGGTCACGACGATACAGGCACTTGACCGATTTGGCCCCCTGCCGGATCGCCGTGCGGACACAATCCATAGCGGTATCACCGCCACCGATCACCACAACCTGCTTGCCCTCGGCGTTCAACTCGCCGTTTTCAAATTCTGCGACCGTATCGCCAAAGCACAACCGATTGCTGGCCGTCAGGTAATCAATCGCCCGCACGATTCCACTTGCGCCCGCACCCGGGCCTGGCAGATCGCGGCTTTTGTAAACGCCGGTCGCGATCAGGACCGCATTATGTTTGTCACGGATGTCCTCAAACGTGATGTCCTTGCCAACATCGCAGTTCAGGACAAACGCGACCCCGCCCTGCTCAAGTTGGTCGATCCGGCGCATCACGACATCCTTTTCCAGCTTGAAGCCGGGGATGCCATAGGTCATCAACCCGCCGCCGCGATCATAGCGGTCATAGACGGTCACCTGCACACCTGCGCGCCGCAGCACGTCGGCTGCGGCCAAACCGCCGGGGCCCGCGCCAATGATGCCAACCGATTCAGGACGTTCCTGCGCGGGCTTCACCGGCTGAACCCAGCCTTCGTCCCATGCGGTGTCGGTGATATATTTCTCGACCGCGCCAATGGTCACGGTGCCGTGGCCCGACTGTTCGATCACGCAATTGCCTTCGCACAAACGGTCTTGAGGGCAGATCCGACCACAGATTTCAGGAAATGTATTGGTCGCTTGGCTAACCTGATACGCCTCCTGCAAACGTCCCTCTGCCGTCAGCCGCAGCCAATCGGGAATGTTGTTGTGCAACGGGCAATGCGATTGGCAATACGGCACGCCACATTGGCTGCACCGGCTTGCCTGCTCTTCGGCTTTTGCCTCTGCATACTCGGCGTAAATCTCGTGAAAATCCTCACGACGCGTCTCTGCTGCCCGCTTTTCAGGCATGTCCCGCTGGACGGATGTGAATTTCAGCATCGGTTGCTTTGCCACGGCATGGCCTCCGGAATTATCTTGCACCGGAACTCTCTACTGGATTGCCAATCCAAAGAAAAGTCACATAAGCTGACCTATTGTAAAAATATTTCCACCGAAATGCCTGCCTATACCTCCAATCAGGGAAATTTTAATTCCGATTCGGACCCAAATCATGGGTTTCCCTAAATTCTTGGTGATTTATAGCTTACCTATCTCTATTAGCAGGACATGGCCGATGCCGTTGCTTCACTTGTTTCTCGTTGCTGTTATTCAAGGCATAACCGAATTTCTGCCCGTCTCGTCATCTGGCCATCTGATTCTTTTACCGGGGCTCACCGGGCTTGAGGATCAGGGGCAAGTGATCGACGTTGCCGTGCATGTCGGCACCTTGTTTGCGGTGGTTTTATATTTCTGGTGCGACGTCAGGCAGGCTATTGTCGGTCTACCGCGCCTGATCATCGGGCGTGCCGATACCCAAGGCGCCTGCCTTGCCATGTTACTTTTGATTGCATCAATTCCAGTGGTCGCCTTCGGCCTGATTCTACATCTGACGGGGCTGGATGCTGAAATGCGGTCGATCGAGGTGATCGGATGGGCCATGTTGATTTTTGGAGTGGTTCTGTATTGGGCCGATCAGACCGGCCCGCGCACAAAAGAAGATTCCCAATGGAACTTTCAAGACGCGATGGTGATGGGCGTATGGCAGGCCGTGGCGCTGATACCCGGCACATCACGATCAGGCATCACCATCACTGGCGCACGCTTTTTGGGCTATTCGCGGCACGACGCTGCCAAGATATCAATGCTGATGTCCATCCCGACGATCTTCGCAAGCGGTGTGCTGCTTGGGGTTGAATCGGTCATTACGGCGAATATGGCCGTGCTGCGCGATGGGTTCATCGCAGCCGTATTGGCGTTTGTATCCGCACTCATTGCGCTAAGCGCCATGATGAAACTGCTTAACAGCGTCAGTTTCACGCCCTATGTAATCTATCGGGTCGTGCTTGGGCTGATCCTGCTGGGGATCGCCTATACTTAATTAGCGCGCATATTCGAGGCCGATTCCTTGATCGCTTCGTACTGACCAGCGGGCCGGAAGCGCCACAGGTAGTCGGGCAAGATAGCCTCCATCGCAACAGGCTCGATTCCCAAATCGGCAAAGCCTTTGGCGCCGTCAGACACCACATTGTCGACCCTCAGACTGCGCACTTGATCACGGGTGATCTGGGGTGGCACCAGCTTGAGCGTAACAGTCTGAACCAATTCCATGGCAGCCGCCATGATTGCCGCGATTCCAAACGGGATGTTTGCAATCAAACGGCGGCGGCGGATCACGCCCAGCATTTGTTGCATCAGCTCTCGGAATGTGTTCACGTCCGGGCCGCCAAGCTCGTAGATGCCCGGTGCAGCTTCGCCGTTGACACCTTTGACAGCGGCTTGCGCCACATCATCCACATAAACCGGCTGAAACTTGGTCTCAGCGCCGACCACCGGAAGGACCGGACTGAACCGCGTCATTCCTGCGAACCGGTTAAAGAACGCGTCCTCGTGCCCGAAAATCACCGACGGGCGCAGGATCACGGCCTGTGGAAAGGCGTCCAGAACCGCAGCTTCGCCCTTGGCTTTGGTTTGGGCATAAACGCTGTCAGAGTTCAAATCAGCACCGATGGCCGAGATTTGCACCAACCGCTGTGCGCCCTGTTCGGCGGCCAACTGCGCGATGCGCGCCGCACCTTCGTGCTGGACCGCGTCGAAATTGTTTTTGCCGTTGCGATCAAACGTGCCTACGCAGTTCACCACCGCATCGGCCCCCTGCAACACCGAACGCACACTGTTATCGTCGCGAATGTTGCAAAACACAGGCTCAACTTGGCCAACCGCGCCATAGGGTTTTACATGCATCGCTTCGTTGGGACGGCGCACAGCAACACGAATACGCCAGCCTTCTTTGGCCAAACGACGCGCGATGTAACGACCGACGAATCCCGATCCGCCGAAAATGGTGACGAGTTTCGACATAGGTGGGCCTCCCAACTAAAAATCCACCCTCTTCCTAATCCTCAAAGGCATTTTGAACAAGGTGCTATGATCGGCCTGTTTTCGGGTAAAATCCACATTGACACTGTCACGCACCGAGTCTAAACGCCCCTTCACGACACCTGCCCAGGTGGCGGAATTGGTAGACGCGCTAGCTTCAGGTGCTAGTGTCCGTATGGACGTGGAGGTTCGAGTCCTCTCCTGGGCACCATTCCCTCCACGAAGGGAATGAAAATGGCAAACTTTCTTTACAAAAATGACCTCCCCACCGACTTGGACCTTGGTCCAGTCGTGGCGATCGACTGTGAAACTATGGGGCTGAATCCACATCGCGACCGGCTCTGCGTGATCCAAATGTCAGGGGGCGACGGCAATGCCCATCTGGTGCAGGTCGAAAAAGGCCAGACCGACGCCCCAAACCTCAAAGCGATGTTGGAAAATCCAGACGTCCTGAAACTTTTCCATTTCGGGCGCTTCGATATTGCAGCGATGTATAACGCGTTTGGCGCTTTGGCGGCGCCTGTCTACTGCACCAAGATCGCCAGCAAACTGGTGCGCACCTATACGGATCGGCACGGTCTGAAAAACCTGCTTCAAGAGTTGCTAAGCGTGGATATCTCAAAGCAGCAACAATCGTCCGATTGGGGGGCCCCTGATCTGAGCGAGGCACAGCTGGACTATGCCGCGTCAGACGTATTGTATCTGCATCGCCTGCGCGATGATCTGAATCGGATGCTCGCACGGGAAGGCCGCGTGGAAATGGCGCAGGCCTGTTTCGATTTTCTGCCCATGCGGGCGCGTCTCGATCTGGCTGGCTGGCCCGAAATCGACATTTTTGCACATTGAGTCATGGGCAGGCACAACAACCTTCAATCGAAAATCGTGGCGTGGATGAAAATCATCCTGCCCCTGGCCGCTCTTGGGTTGCTCTCGACACTTTTCCTTCTGTCGCGGTCAGTTGATCCGACCCGCTCTATACCGATTTCACAAATCGACCTCGAAAAACGTGCCCAAGAACAAGGCGCATCAAACCCGACCTTCTCGGGGGTGACGGACAAAGGCGATCAAGTGACAGTTCGCGCCAGTTCCGCCGTGCCGAACAACAACGACATGAGCAAAGTGCATGCCGAACAGATCAAAGCGACACTTAAACTGCAGTCAGGCGGCGAGATCGACATCACATCACAATCCGCCAAGGTCGACAGCACTGCGTTCACCGTACAATTGATTGGTGATGTGCAGATCCTGTCCAGCACTGGGTTTGATATTCAAACTGACGTTCTGAATGCCCGCTTCGATGTCCTTTACACCGACACGCCCGGCCCGGTCCGTGGCTCGGGCCCGCCGGGTGATCTGCAAGCCGGTCGCATGATCTTGCGCAATGATGAAGACACGGATGCCGCACATTTGCTTTTCACAGACGGGGTCAAGCTGATATACCACCCACAGAACTCAGGGGATTAACCAACTGTGACCTTTGCTGCCCGGCTGTTTGCCTGTCTTATTTTTCTAAGTGCACCTGTTTCCAGCCTTGCGCAGGGATCGCAAGTTGCCTTTGGCAATACGCAACAAGACAGCAGTTTACCTGTGGAAGTCACCGCGGAAACACTGGACGTCAATCAAACCGACAATACCGCCGTGTTCACAGGAAACGTGGTGATTGGTCAGGGTGAAATGCGACTGTCCGCACCGCGTGTGCTTGTGGTTTACAAAGCCGATCAAAGCGGCATCCAACGGCTTGAGGCCCGTGGAGGCGTGACCATCGTCAGCGGTCAGGATGCGGCAGAAGGCAGTGAGGCCGATTACAATATCGACAGCGGTATCATCGAATTACGCGGCGATGTGCTGTTGGTTCAGGGTCCACAGGCCCTGACCTCGGACAAGATGCTGGTCGATACCCGGGCGGGAACGGCTCGGATGACAGGGCGTGTCAAAACCGTCCTGCAACCCGAGGATCAATAAGCACATGCCCAGCCCCGATCTACACGTTGCCCATGAAAGCAGCGGGCTAGAAGTGCGCAGCCTGCGGAAAAGCTACAAAAAGCGCGTCGTTATTCGTGACGTGTCGCTGTCGCTGAAACAGGGCGAAGTTGTTGCTCTTTTGGGGCCGAACGGCTCGGGGAAAACCACGACATTTTATGCGGTGGCCGGCTTGGTATATCCCGAAGGCGGCCATGTTTTGATTGATGGGCAAGAGGTCACCAACCTGCCGATGTATCGGCGTGCCAAGATGGGAATCGGCTATTTGCCGCAGGAAATGTCGATCTTTCGCGGTCTGTCCGTCGAAGACAACATTCTGGCCATTCTGGATATTGCCGAACCCGACCGCCACAAACGCCGTGAACGGCTGGAAGAGTTGCTGTCAGAGTTTTCCATAGAACATTTGCGCCGTGCACCTGCCTTGGCCCTGTCAGGTGGGGAAAGGCGCCGGGTTGAGATTGCCCGGTGCCTGGCCGCGCATCCAAAGTATCTTTTGTTGGACGAGCCCTTTGCTGGCGTTGACCCGATCTCGGTCGGGGATATCCGGCATCTGGTGGCCGATTTGAAAAAGCGCGGCATCGGCGTTTTGATCACCGATCACAATGTGCGCGAAACGCTGGAAATCGTTGATCGGGCTTACATTTTGCACGACGGCAAGGTTTTGATGTCAGGCACTCCCGCCGAAGTGGTCGAGAACGAAAATGTCCGCCGTGTCTATCTGGGTGACAACTTCAGAATATCGTAAGCTTCGGCCAATAGAACCATTCTGCGTGCGATCTCAGTTGACAATTGACTGCGAAAGCGCCTCAATTGGGGGTATGACACGTCAGGCTTCTGTCCGCTTTCACCCGTTGGACCCGCATTGCGGGCAGGGGGTCGGACAACCCACTGATATGTCTTTTCCCCGCATTCGGACATAAGCGAAAGCCGTGCCATCGCACGCGCCAAACGCGACCGGATCGTAAAATAAAGGAGCTAAGATGCGCTATCAAATCAGTGGTAAGCAGATCGATATCGGCGACGCGCTGCAAACGCATGTTCAAGACGAACTTGGGGCGGCCGTTGCCAAATACGCAGAGCGCCCGACAGATGCATTGGTGATATTTTCCAAAAGCGCCAGTGAGTTCGT
>DATFJQ010000180.1:0-3104 GCA_035269125.1 Roseovarius sp. | reverse complement strand
CTCTGAGTGAGACGAGCTGCCGGGACAATGGCGTATGAGCCTTCGCGCCGCCCATCCCCCAAAGACGAAATTCCGTTGACAAAGGACGCCCCCCGATGTGCGCCGACACACCTGACACGCCCGACTACAAAGACACCCTGAACCTGCCGAAAACCGACTTTCCGATGCGCGCGGGCCTGCCCAAGCGCGAGCCCGAGTGGCTGGAACGGTGGGAGCGGATCGGCATCTATGATCGCCTGCGCGAGAAGGCTGCCCGCGCCCGGACGGGCGCAGATGATGAGGGCAGACAGCCGTTCACCCTGCACGATGGCCCCCCCTATGCCAACGGCCACCTGCATATCGGTCACGCGCTGAACAAGATCCTCAAGGATATGGTGGTGCGCTCGCAGCAGATGATGGGCCGCGACGCCCGCTATATCCCCGGATGGGACTGCCACGGGTTGCCCATCGAGTGGAAGATCGAAGAGCAATACCGCAAAAAGGGCAAGAACAAGGACGAGGTCGATATCGTCGATTTCCGTCAGGAATGCCGCAAATTCGCCGAGGGCTGGATCGACATTCAGCGCGATGAATTCAAGCGCCTTGGCATCACCGGAAAATGGGAAAAGCCCTATCTGACGATGGATTACCGCGCCGAACGGATCATCGCGGAAGAGTTCCAGAAATTCCTGATGACCGGCACCTTGTATCAGGGCTCAAAGCCGGTGATGTGGTCGCCCGTGGAAAAAACCGCGCTGGCCGAGGCCGAGGTGGAATATCACGACAAGGAAAGCTTCACGATCTGGGTGAAATTCCCGGTGACCACTGAAGGCGATTTGCTAGGCGCCAACGTCGTCATCTGGACCACCACGCCCTGGACCATCCCGTCGAACAAGGCGGTCGTGTTCGGCGACAGCTTTGCCTATGGCCTCTACAAAGTCACCGACACACCCGAGGAATGCTGGGCCAAACCCGGTGATCGCTTCCTGCTGGCCGACAAGCTGGCAAGCGATGTGATGGCGCGCGCACGCTTGGAGGACGGCATGTGGAAACGCGTGCGAGATGTGAGTGCCGATGAACTCTCGGGGCTGTCTCTGGCCCACCCACTGGCCGAGGCTGAAGGCGCAAACGGCGAATGGGACGATCCGCGCGATTTCCGCGCTGCCGATTTCGTGACTGACGAGGAAGGCACCGGCTTTGTCCACTGCGCGCCATCGCACGGGATGGAAGAGTTTGAGCTGTACCGCGATCTTGGCATGTTGGAGCAGGTCATCACCTACAACGTGATGGACGATGGCGGCTTCCGTGCCGATCTGCCCTTTTTCGGCGGCAAATACATTCTTGACCGCAAGGGCAAAGAGGGCAACGCCAACAAGGCGATCATCGACAAGCTGGTCGAGGTGGGCGGCCTGCTGGCGCGTGGCAAGATCAAGCACAGCTATCCGCATTCGTGGCGGTCCAAAGCGCCGGTAATCTATCGCAATACCCCGCAATGGTTTGCCGCCATTGATCGCGAAGTTGGTGACGGGCAGGACCAATACGGCAAGTCGATCCGTGAACGCGCCCTTGCCTCAATCGACCAGTTGGTCACTTGGACGCCCAAGACCGGGCGCAACCGCCTGTATTCGATGATCGAGGCACGGCCCGATTGGGTGCTGTCGCGGCAACGCGCGTGGGGCGTGCCGCTGACCTGCTTTACCAAGGTTGGCGCGCTGCCCACCGATCCCGATTACCTGCTGCGCGACAAGGCCGTAAATGCCCGCATCCTTGAGGCGTTCGAAACTGAGGGCGCCGATGCGTGGTACAAGCCCGGCGCAAAGGAACGGTTCCTTGGCGATGATTATGACCCGACTGAATGGACCAAGGTCGATGACATTCTGGACGTGTGGTTCGACAGCGGCAGCACCCATGCTTTTGTTCTGCGCGACCGCGAGGATGGCTCGGACGATGGGCTGGCTGATCTGTATCTTGAGGGCACCGACCAACACCGTGGCTGGTTCCATTCCTCGATGCTGCAAGCCTGCGGCACGATTGGCCGCGCACCCTATCGCGGGGTTCTGACCCATGGCTTCACGCTGGACGAGAAGGGCAACAAGATGTCCAAATCGCTTGGCAACACCGTGGCGCCTGAGGACGTGACCAAGCAATATGGTGCGGATATCCTGCGGATGTGGGTGGCGCAGTCGGATTACACCGCCGATCTGCGGATCGGGCCGGAAATCCTGAAAGGCGTGGCCGATGGCTATCGCCGCCTGCGTAACACCATGCGGTTCATGCTGGGCGCGCTGGCGCATTTCGAGGAAAGCGATCGGGTTGACCCGGCGGACATGCCCGAGCTTGAACGCTGGGTTCTGCATCGTCTGGCGGAATTGGATCACGTGGTGCGCACTGGGTATGACGCCTATGATTTCCAAGGCGTTGTGCAGCAATTGTTCAACTTTGCCACGGTGGAGCTGTCGGCGTTCTATTTCGATATCCGCAAGGACGCACTGTATTGCGATGGCGATACGGCCCGCCGCCGCGCCGCGCGCACGGTATTGGATATCCTGTTCAACCGGCTGACCACGTGGCTGGCCCCGGTGCTGACGTTCACCATGGAAGAGGTCTGGCTGGAACGAAACCCCGGCGACAACACCAGCGTGCATTTGGTGGATATTCCCGAAACCCCCGCCGATTGGCTGAATGAGCCGCTGGCAGCGAAATGGGCCAAGGTGCGTCAGGCCCGCCGGGTGGTGACTGCCGCGCTGGAAATCCAGCGCACCGACAAGGTGATCGGCGCCTCGCTTGAGGCCGCCCCGGTCGTGCATGTGCGCGACCCCGAGATGCTGGAGGCGCTGAAATCGGTGAATTTCGAGGATGTGTGCATCACCTCGGATATCCGCCTGACCGGCGATCCGCTGCCCAACGAGGCCTTCCGCATGCCCGAGATCGAGGGCGTCGGCGTGGTGTTCGAACGCGCCAGCGGCGACAAGTGCCAGCGGTGTTGGAAAATCCTGCCCGATGTCGGACGGCACAGCCACCCCGGCACCTGCAAACGCTGTAGCGAGGCGCTTGGCTAACGCCACACACACACCTTCCAATCTGATCAGGGCCGCCTTTGGGGCGGCCCTTTTCGTTTATGCCCG
>DATFJQ010000179.1:0-4603 GCA_035269125.1 Roseovarius sp. | reverse complement strand
ACAAAGGGCAACATGGTCAGCGTGGCCACCATCGCATTGGGCAGCATATGGCGGAACATGATCGTCAGATTGCCCACCCCCAAGGCCCGCGCCGCGCGCACATATTCCAGATTGCGCGCTCGCAGAAATTCGGCACGGACCACCCCCACCAGTGCCATCCAGCCGAACAGAACCGTGATCGCCACCAACAGCCAGAAACTTCGCGGCAGGATCGCGAACAGGATGATGATCACGTATATTTGCGGGGTCGAGGCCCAGATTTCTATGATCCGCTGAAAGATCAGGTCCAGCCAACCGCCGAAAAAGCCCTGGGCCGCACCGGCGAAAATCCCGATCAGCGATGACAATGCCGTGACAATCAGCGTGAACATCACCGACAGGCGAAACCCGTAGATCACCCGCGCCAGCACGTCGCGCTTGGTGTCGTCGGTGCCCAGCCAGTTCTGCTCGTTGGGGGGCAGCGGGGCTGCGCCGGGGCGATCCACCGTGGTGTCATAGCTGTAGGGGATCGGCGGCCAGATCATCCAGCCTTTGGCAATCTCTTGCGTGCCGATGATCCCGTCAGCGGCATCTTCGATCACGCCTTCGGGATCGTCGAAACACGCATCCATCCCGCCCGAGGTGATCAGGCATTGCACCTCGATATCGCGGTAAATGGCTTCGGTCTGGAAATCGCCCCCAAATTCGGTTTCAGGGTAAAAATTGAAGATCGGCGTGTAATAGCCGCCCCGGTATTGCACGAGGATCGGTTTGTCGTTGGCCACAAATTCGGCAAACAAGGTAATCACGAAAATCACCGAAAAGATGATCAATGACCAGAACGCACGCCGGTTGCGTTTGAAATTGCGCCAGCGGCGCTGGTTGAGAGGGGACAATGCCATTTGCCTTAGCCCTCCCGCTTTTCAAAGTCGATCCGCGGATCGACCAGCACATACATCAGGTCTGACAGGATATTGACCAGCAGGCCGATCAATCCGAACAAAAACAGCGTGCCAAACATCACCGGATAATCACGGCCCACCGCCGCCTCAAAGCCCAGACGCCCCAAACCATCCAGCGAAAAGATCGTTTCGATCAGGACAGAGCCGCCAAAGAACACCCCGATAAACACCGTCGGAAACCCCGCGATCACGATCAGCATGGCGTTGCGGAAGATGTGCCCGTATAGCACCCGCCGCTCGCTGAGCCCCTTGGCGCGGGCGGTCATGACGTAATGCTTCTTGATCTCGTCCAGAAAGCTGTTCTTGGTCAGCAGCGTGAGCGTCGCAAAGGCGGAAATAGTCGACGCCAGCACCGGCAACGCAATGTGCCAGAAGTAATCGGCGATCTTGCCGAACAGGCTGAGTTGGTCCCAATTATCCGAGGTCAGACCGCGCAGCGGGAACAGTTGGAAATAACTGCCCCCCGCGAACAGCACCAACAGCATGATCGCAAACAGAAACGCCGGGATGGCATAGGCCACGATGATCACACCGCTGGTCCATGTATCAAAGCGCGATCCGTCATACACCGCCTTGCGGATGCCCAACGGGATCGAGATGATATAGGCGATCAGCGTGGACCACAGCCCAAGGCTGATACTGACCGGCATCTTTTCCAGCACCAGTTCGGTCACTTCGATCTTGCGGAAATAACTTTCGCCGAAATCAAAGCGCATGTAGTTCCACAACATGTTCACGAACCGCTCAAGCGGGGGCTTGTCCAACCCAAACTGGCGCTCCAACTCTTCGATCAATTCGGGCGGCAGGCCACGCGCGCCCAGATATTGCTCATTGCCGCCGCCTCCGCCGCTGGTCATGTCTTGGCCCGCGTCGCTGCCTGAACCGGCAAAGCTGTCGAACACGTCGCCTTGCCCCTGCATATTGGCGATCACCTGTTCAACCGGGCCACCGGGCACGAATTGCACAAGGGCAAAATTGATCACCATGATCCCCAAAAGCGTCGGGATGATCAGCAGCAACCTGCGCAGGATATAGGCGCCCATCGGCGGATTACCTCAGCGCGCCCGAGGCTTTCAAAGCCTCGGCGTTGTCGGCATTGAACCACCAGAAATCCAGCACGCCCAAGGCATAGGGTGGCAGCGTTTCGGGATGTTCGTACATGTCCCAGTAGGCCACCCAATTGCTGTCATTATACCACACCGGCACCATGAAAAATTCATGACGCAAGGCGCGGTCCAGCGCGGTCAGGGCCGTGTCTTCTGCTTCGCGGGTCTCCGCGTTCAGCGCCGCTTCGATGATGGCATCAACCAGCGGGCTGGCCAACCCGGCAGGATTGAAGAGGCTAAACTCGGCCTCGGTCGAACCATAGCGCTGCATTAGGCCGGTGCCCGCGCCCAGAAAGGTGGTGTAATTGTCGAACACCAGATCATAATCGCGGTCGCGTTCGCGCAGCGTGTATTGCGACGGATCGACCTTTTCAAACCGCGCGTCGATGCCCATCAGTTGCAGATTGCTGACGAAACTGTCCACCACGGCACCCAGCGTCGCCGACCCCGAGGACGGGATAGGAAAATCAAGGCTTAGAAGCTGACCATCGGCATTGCGGCGCTTGCCATCTTCGCCCACGATCCAGCCTGCCGCGTCCAGCAGCTTCATGGCGCGGCGCAGATTGCGGCGGTCGTTCAGGCGTTCGGGTTTTGAGGTATGCGCCATCACCGCCGGTTCGCTCAGCATCTCAGGCGGCACAACCTCGCCAAGGCTTTGCAGCAACTCAAGCTCAGCCCCTTGTGGAACGCCCGTGGCTTGCAGGGGCGTATCCTGAACAAAGGAATGACGTTGCTTGAATAGCCCATATTGCAGGGATTCGTTGGTCCACTCGAAATTATAGGCCAGCGCAATCGCCTGCCGCACGCGTTTGTCCTTCAGCACATCACGGCCAAGGTTAAACACGATACCGTTTGGCGTGGGCGGCGTGCCGTCGGGCAGTTCCTCAAGCTTGACATGCCCGGCATCAGCCGCAGGGAATTCATAGCCCGTCGCCCATTGCTTGGAATTGGTTTCGTTGCGGAATGTGTATTCACCGGCTTTGAACGCCTCGAAGGCGGCGCTGTCATCGGCAAAATATTCAACCCGGATAGTATCGAAATTGTGCCGCCCCTGATTGATCGGCAAATCCCAGCCCCAGTAATCGGGGTTGCGTTCATAGACGATGCGGCGATTCACGTCATAGCTGGCCACCTGATACGGCGCCGATCCCGGTGCCGCCTCCAGACGCGACTCGTCCAGACGGGCGCCAGTCTCTTCATACCATGTGCGCGGGAATACCGGGGTGCTGCCCACCTGATCAATCAGGGACCGGCGCGAAATGCCCTCGGCAAAGGTGAACTTGACGGTGTGATCGTCCAGCGCCTCGGCCCCGGTCACGCGACGGCTGACCGCCTGCGCGTAAGATGGCAGGCCCTGTTCCAAAAACAGGTTATGCGAAAACACCACGTCATGCGCTGTCACCGGGGTGCCATCGGCAAACCGTGCCTCGGGGCGCATGTGGAAAATCACCCAAGTCTTGCCCGGATCGTATTCAAGGCTTTCGGCCAAGAGACCATAAGATTCGCCATAGGCGTCTGCGGGCGCTGGTCCGCCACCGGCGGGCATATCGCCCAGTAGACTTTCGTAAACCATCCAAGACAAAGTCCCGGCCCGGCCTTTGCGGGCGTAAGGGTTCATCGAATCGAACGTGCCCGGCGCATAAATCGAGATTTCGCCCCCCTTGGGCGCGTCGGGATTGACGTAGTTGAAATGCGTATAATCGGCGGGATAGCTCAGATCGCCGTAAAACGAATAGCCATGCGCGCGGATCACCTGATCCTGCCCTTCGTCGGCCAAGGCCGCATGCGCAGTGATCGCCCCGATCGCCAAGCCCATCAACGCCAGAATCGCACGGCGTGAAAGGCCTGCAGGTTTGGCCATGGCCGCAGCCCGGTTGCGTGGTCGGATCATCGCGCTCTCCTTTATCCCTGACGCGGGATTTGGTGCATTTTCTGCGTATGCCAAGCTAATGGAGGGGCGCGCCCATGTTCAAGCACCGAAACGGGCAAGCGTGCATTTCGGGGCTCACAAAAATGTAAGGCCGCCCATGGATACACCAAGGGCGGCCCTGACATTGGGAAAACGGCGCGGACTTATTCCGCGGCGGTCTGCATGTATTTGATCAGCGCCGCGCGGTCTTCTTCTTTTTTCAGGCCGCGATAGCTCATCTTGTTGCCCGGCGCGTAAGCCTTGGGGTCTTCCAGCCAAGCGCTCAGCTCGTCCACAGTCCAAGCTCCGTCCAACCCTTCCAGCGATTTGGAGTAGCGGAAGCCATCGACACTGGCGATGTCTCGATCGACAATACCGTACAGATGCGGACCGACGCCATTTGCACCGTCGTCCAGCTTGTGACAGGCCCGGCAGCCGCGCCACAGTTTTTCACCATCCCCCGGATCAGCGGCGGCAACCAGTGCGGCAAAGTCTGATCCGCCAGCTGTATCAGTTGCGGCAGCGGCTTCGGCCTCTGCGGCAGGCTCGCCTTCGACCTCGGTGGTGACCGGCTCTTCCGCGGTCACTTCCTCGGCAGCGGTTTCTTCGGCCTGCGCTGGCACCGGATCGGCCTGCGCCGTCTCGGT
>DATFJQ010000178.1:0-25021 GCA_035269125.1 Roseovarius sp. | reverse complement strand
TACGCCTTTGACCACGCCAATGGCGTCATGCGCTGCGGTCAGGCCGTGGTGAAAGAGGTGGACGGCACCTATACCCCCGATCTCAAACTGGGAGAGCAGTAATCATGGCCAAGACAAATCCGGGCCGGTTTTTCGAGGATTATTCCATCGGCGATGTGATTGCGCACGCGGTGCCGCGCACCGTGTCCGGCGGAGAGCGGGCGCTGTATCACGCGCTCTATCCCGCGCGCCATGCGTTGTATTCATCCGATGAATTTGCACGCAGCTGCGGCTTGCCTGCCAGCCCGCTGGACGATCTGGCGGCGTTCCACGTGGTTTTTGGCAAAACCGTGCCGGATGTGTCGCTGAATGCGCTGGCCAATCTTGGCTATGCCGAGGGCCGTTGGCTCAAGCCGGTCTATTCGGGCGATACGTTACGTTCGACCAGCGAGGTGATCGGGCTCAAGCAGAATTCAAACGGCAAATCCGGCGTTGTTTGGGTGCGCACCAAGGGCGAAAATCAGTGCGGCGAGGTCGTGATGGACTACGTGCGTTGGGTCATGGTGCGCAAACGCGATCTGGATGCCGCCGCGCCCGAGACGACCATTCCCGATCTGAAACCTGCGCTGGACGCGGGCGATCTGATGATCCCCGAGGGGCTGGATTTCACCAATTATGACTTCACGTTGGCCGGTGAACCGCATCGTTGGGCCGATTACGAGGTGGGCGAGTTGATCGACCATGTCGATGGTGTGACCATCGAAGAGGCCGAGCATATGATGGCGACCCGCCTGTGGCAGAACACAGCCAAGGTGCATTTCGATGCCACCCTGCGCGAAGACGGCAACCGCCTGATCTATGGCGGGCACGTGATTTCGATGGCCCGCACGCTGAGTTTCAACGGGCTGGCCAATGCGCAGATGATCGCGGGTTTGAACGCGGGCGCGCATGCGAATCCGTGCTACAGTGGTGATACCATCAAGGCGTGGTCGGAAGTTCTGGACAAGGCGGAAACGTCTGCGCCCGGTGTGGGCGCGTTGCGCCTGCGGTTGGTGGCCACCAAGGGTGGCACGCCGTTCACACTGAAAGGTGAGGACGGGAAATACCTTCCGCATGTTTTGCTGGATCTGGATTACTGGGCCTTGATTCCGCTTTGACGACACGGGCAGGCGTGGTTGACTGGGGTCAGCCAACCTGTCATTCACATATTGTTTTTCGAATGTGAGTGATTAGGTTTCCATCGCTGCCGTTGCTGTTGGAGCAAGACAATGTTTAAATTTCGTCCCATGATCCGGGCCTTCTCCGTTGCTGTTGCGCTCAGTGCCGCTTGGTCGGTGTCGGCGGCTGAAATCACGGTCGAGCCTGTCACGGTGACCGACTGGAAGGCCGTTTATGGCAGGGTTGAGACCCGCGACAGGGTGCCCGCCCGCGCCCGTTTGGGCGGCACGCTGACCGTTCTGAACATCGCCGAAGGTGGCCGGGTGCAAAGTGGCGCCACTCTGGCCCGCGTGGTGGATCAAAAGCTGGAGTATCAGCTGGGCGCGGTCGATGCCCGCCTGCAAGCGGCGCAATCGCGGCTGGAAAACGCCGAAACCGAACTGCGCCGCGCCGAAGAATTGCAAGAACGCGGCGTCGCCACGGTGCAACGGCTGGATGCCCTGCGCACCGAGGTGAACGTGATCACCAACGAAATCGTCGCCGCCCGCGCCGAGCGTCGGGTGATCGAACAACAAGTGACCGAAGGCGATGTTCTGGCGCCGCTGGAGGGCGTTGTTCTGGATGTGCCAGTAACGGCGGGTGCTGTGGTCACGCCGGGGCAAACCATCGCCACGATTGGCGGCGGCGGGGTGTTCCTGCGTTTGGCGGTGCCTGAACGTCACGCCGGATCGCTTGTGGAAGGGGACGAAATTCAGATCGAAGGGCCGAATGGGCCGCGCACTGGCATTTTGGCCAAGGTCTATCCGCTGATCGAAAATGGCCGCGTGATTGCGGATGTCGAGGTGGATGGCCTGAGCGAACGCTATGTCGATGCGCGCGTTCTGGTGCGTCTTCCTGTCGGAGAGCATCAGGCGCTTTTGGTGCCGCAATCCGCGCTGATGACCCGCGCCGGGTTGGACTTTCTGCATGTGTCAGAGGGGGGTGAAACCCTGATGCGCAGCGTTGTCGTCGGCCCCGCGCATGATCGTGACGGTGTTGCGATGGTGCGTATTCTGACCGGCCTGAACGCTGGTGACATCGTGGTGACAAGCGATGAGTGAGCAAGGCGAGACAGATCGCGGACTTGGGCTTGCCGGTTGGCTGACGAAGGGGTTTATCACGTCACCCCTGACGCCGTTGATCATTCTGGCGGCGCTGGCGGTGGGCCTCATCGCCTTGATCAGCCTGCCCCGCGAGGAAGAGCCGCAGATCTCGGTGCCGCTGGTCGATATCCATATTCAGGCCTCGGGCCTGACGGCTGAGGATGCCGTGCAACTGGTGACCGAGCCGATGGAAAACATCGTGCAGGCCATCGACGATGTCGAACATGTCTATTCGCAAACCCGTGATGACATGGCGATGGTCACCGCCCGGTTTGAGGTGGGCACATCCGCCGATGCCGCAATTCTGCGGGTGCATGAGAAAGTCCGCGCCAATCAAGATCGCATTCCGGTTGGTATCCCCGAACCGCTGATCGTGGGCCGGGGTATCAATGATGTTGCGATTGTTACGCTGACGCTATCGGGCAAGCCCGGGCATGAGGTGTCATCCTATGATCTGACCCGCATGGCGCGCGCGTTGCGCGGTGAGTTGACCAAGATCGACGATGTCGGCCTGACTTATTTGACAGGCGAGGCGCAAGAGGCCATTCGCGTGGCCCCTGACCCCGAAAAGCTGGCGCTGTATGGCGTGACGCTGCAACAGCTGGCGGGCAAGGTGCAAAGCGCAAACCGCGCGTTCAGCACCGGCAAGCTGCGCGATCAGGGCCAGCAGATTGATTTGATCGCCGGAGAAACCCTGACCGATCCCGCCGAGATTGCCAGCCTGTTGCTGACCACACGCGACGGGCGGCCCGTTTATGTGGGCGATGTTGCGCAGATTGAATTTGTGCCCGACATGTCGGAACAATACGCGGCCAACGTGACCCGCACCGAAGATGGTGAATTGCACCGTGCGCCTGCCGTGACGCTGGCCTTGGCCAAGCGCGCAGGCGCCAATGCCGTGATCGTGGCCGAAGAGATTTTGCACAAGGTTCACACGCTTGAGGGCGATCTGATCCCCGAAAGCGTGGCGCTGTCTGTCACCCGCGATTACGGCGAAACGGCCAACGAAAAAGCCAATGAGCTTTTGTTCCATCTGGCCTTGGCCACGCTGTCGATCATCGCGCTGGTCTGGCTGTCGATCGGCTGGCGCGAAAGCATCGTGGTGGCTGTGGTCATTCCGATGACGATCTTGCTGACGCTGTTTGCGGCGTGGATCATGGGCTATACGCTGAACCGCGTGTCGCTGTTTGCGTTGATTTTTTCCATCGGCATCTTGGTGGATGACGCCATCGTGGTGATCGAAAACATTGCCCGGCATTGGCAACTGGATCGCGGGAAAAGCAAGATCAAGGCGGCGATTGATGCCGTGGCCGAAGTGGGCAATCCCACAATCGTCGCCACGCTGACTGTGGTTGCCGCCCTGTTGCCGATGCTGTTTGTGTCGGGTCTTATGGGCCCTTATATGAGCCCGATCCCGGCCAATGCGTCGGCCGCGATGATTTTTTCGTTTTTCGTGGCGGTGATGGTGACGCCTTGGCTGATGATCAAGGTGGCGGGCAAAAAGGGGGCCGACAGCGGCGCGCACGAAGAGGGCGACGGCGCGTTGGGCCGCATCTATCGCAAAGTGGCCACGCCCATTTTGGCCACCAAGGCGCGCAGCGGGTTGTTTCTTGTGCTGACGGTGGTGGTGTCTTTCGGCTCGCTTGGGTTGCTGTACACCAAGGATGTGACCGTCAAGCTGTTGCCATTCGATAACAAATCGGAACTGTCGGTGGTGGTTGATCTGCCAGAAGGGGCCTCGGTTGAGGCGACGGATGCCGTGGTGCAGAAGGTCGCACATGCGGCGATGGACCTGCCCGAGGTGGTCGCCGCACAGACCCATGCCGGCACCGCCGCGCCGTTCAATTTCAATGGGCTTGTGCGGCACTATTATCTGCGCGCCTTGCCCGAGCAGGGCGACGTTCAGGTCAATCTGTTGCCCAAGGGCGAACGCGACCGCACCAGCCACGACATCGCGCTGGAATTGCGGGATCGGCTGAACACCCTTGATCTGCCCGAAGGCACGGTTGTGAAAACGGTTGAGCCGCCTCCCGGCCCACCGGTGCTGGCCACCCTGCTGGCCGAGGTTTATGGCCCCGACGCAGAAACCCGTCGCGAGGTGGCGCGGAAACTGCGCGCCGCGTTCGAAGAGGTGCCTTATATCGTCGATGTGGACGATAGTTTTGGTGTGCAGCCCCGGCGGCTGCGGGCGACGATTTCCAGCGATGATCTTGAGTTTTTCGGCGTGCAAGAGGCCGATGTGTTTGACACGCTGGCCATCCTGAACGGTCAGACAACGGTGGGCTATTCGCATCGCGGCCAAGGGCGCGACCCGATCCCGATTACCGTGGCGCGGGCCAAATCGGATCGGGTGATGGATCAGCGGATGCTGTCTACGCCGATCCCTGCCAATGTGCTGCCCGGCGCACGCGGCGTTGTGGAGTTGGGCGACGTTGTGCAGGTGCGCGAAGAACAGGCCTCGTTCCCGGTATTCCGGCGTAACGGGCGGGATATCGAGATGGTCACCGCCGAACTGGCCGGAGATTTCGAAGCCCCGCTTTACGGAATGCTGGCCGTGGCCGACAAGATCGACGCGATGGACTGGCCCGAGGGGCACAAACCGCAAATCGCGCTGAACGGCCAGCCCGCTGACGAAAGCGGTGTCACATTGCTGTGGGACGGCGAATGGGAGGTCACTTGGGTCACCTTCCGCGATATGGGGGCGGCCTTTGGGGTGGCGCTGTTGGGGATTTACATTCTGGTGGTGGCGCAGTTCGGATCTTTCCGCGTGCCGCTGGTGATCCTGACACCGGTCCCGCTGACCTTTATCGGGATTATGTTGGGCCATTGGCTGTGGGGCGCGCCGTTTTCGGCCCCGTCGATGATCGGGTTCATTGCCCTTGCGGGGATTATCGTGCGCAATTCAATCCTGTTGGTGGATTTCATCAGGCACACCGACCCGGCGGGCAAAAGCGATCTGGACATTCTGATCGAGGCGGGCGCGATCCGGTTCAGGCCGATTTTGCTGACAGCGTTGGCGGCCATGATCGGGGCTGCCGTGATTTTGGCCGATCCGATCTTTCAAGGTCTTGCGTTGTCGCTATTCTTTGGTCTTATCTCGTCGACACTGCTGACGGTTTTGGTGATCCCAGCGATTTATCGTGTCTTCAAGACCTGAGGCGGCTTTGTGATCACATTGAGTTCTCTGCGTGGCTGTGCGAAATATTGACCGTAATAGTCGGATTTCCAAGTCTTACCGGACGGATAGCTGCGCGGCATGAGGTCAGAGCCATTTTTGTGATCACGCCATAATTTATGTGATCACAAAACCCCTTTCTGCGGCGAATTGACGATAGATTTCGCCAAATGGGGCTGTGCAAAGTGCAATCACGCGCTAAAAGACTCAGGAGAAGGGTTGCCCCGTCATCGGTGTGGCGCCCTTAAGACGAAAACGAAGGGACCGACCATGGCCGACGTGAACCGGGGTGACCGCCCACTGTCTCCACATCTGCAAGTCTACCGCCCGCAGCTGACTTCGATCACCTCGATCCTGACGCGCCTGACCGGCAACGCGCTGATCGTAGCCACGCTGCTGATTGTCTGGTGGCTATTGGCCGCCGCAACGGGCCCTGACTATTTCGCAACCGCGAATGCGGTGGTGACTTCGTGGTTTGGCGACTTGGTGTTCACTTTGTCGCTGTGGGCTATCTGGTATCACTACTTTGCCGGGCTGCGGCACCTGATCTACGATGCCGGCAAGGGGCTGGAAATCGAAACGGCCGAAAAGCTGGGCATCGCCTGCATCGCCGGGTCGGTGATCATGACCATCATCACGCTGATAATCATTTAATAAAGGGGCCAGCCATGCGTTTTTTGACCGCTCGCAAGCGCGCCGAAGGTTTGGGGGCCGCCCATTCCGGCACTGAACATCACTGGTACATGATCGTCAGCTCGGTGGGCTTGGCGTTGATCGTGCCGATTTTTCTTTTTGTCTTTGGGCGTGCGCTAGGTGGGTCCCATCAGCAGGTGATCGACACCTTTTCGCACCCCGCAATGGCGATCCTGACCATGCTGCTCCTGTATGTGGGGCTGCAGCATTTCCGCAAGGGCGCACAAACCATGATCGAGGATTATGCCGGCGGCATGACCCGCAAGATCCTGATTATCGCAGTTACGGTGCTAAGCTATGGCCTGATCGCCACCGGCTTGTTCGCCGTTCTCAAGATCGCCCTTTAACCCCGGAGTTTTCAAGCAATGGCTGCTTACGAATACGAGACGCATGATTATGACGTGGTTGTCGTGGGGGCGGGCGGCGCAGGGCTGCGCGCCACGCTTGGCATGGCCGAACAGGGCCTGCGCACGGCCTGCGTGACCAAAGTTTTCCCGACACGCTCGCACACGGTGGCGGCACAAGGCGGCATCGCCGCGTCGCTGTCGAACATGGGGCCTGATCACTGGCAGTGGCACATGTATGACACCGTCAAGGGCAGCGATTGGCTGGGCGATACTGACGCCATGGAATATCTGGCGCGTGAAGCCCCCAAAGCCGTGTATGAGCTGGAGCATTACGGCGTTCCGTTCAGCCGCACCGAAGAGGGCACAATCTATCAGCGTCCCTTTGGCGGCCATACCACGGAATTCGGCGAAGGCCCGCCGGTGCAGCGCACCTGTGCCGCGGCTGACCGGACCGGCCACGCCATTCTGCACACGCTTTATGGCCAAAGCCTGAAGAACAACGCCGAATTTTACATCGAATATTTCGCCATCGACCTGATCATGGACGATGACGGTGCCTGCACTGGCGTTGTCTGCTGGAAGCTGGACGATGGCACGATGCATGTCTTCAACGCCAAGATGGTGGTATTGGCGACGGGCGGCTATGGCCGCGCCTATTTCAGTGCCACAAGCGCCCACACCTGCACCGGCGACGGTGGGGGCATGGTGGCCCGTGCGGGCCTGCCCCTTCAAGATATGGAATTTGTGCAGTTTCACCCCACCGGCATCTACGGCTCGGGCTGCCTGATCACCGAAGGCGCGCGCGGTGAGGGCGGGTACCTGACCAACAGTGAGGGTGAGCGGTTCATGGAGCGCTATGCGCCCAATTATAAAGACCTTGCGCCGCGCGATTATGTCAGCCGCTCGATGACCATGGAAATTCGCGAAGGACGCGGTGTGGGGCCGAATGGTGACCATATTCACCTGAACTTGTCACATCTGCCCGCCGAGGCGCTGAACCTGCGTTTGCCCGGCATTTCGGAATCCGCCAAGATTTTCGCCGGTGTCGATGTCACCAAAGAGCCGATCCCGGTTCTGCCTACCGTGCATTACAATATGGGCGGCATTCCGACGAATTACTGGGGCGAGGTTTTGAACCCCAAAAAGGATGATCCGCACGCCGTCGTGCCCGGCCTTATGGCCGTGGGTGAGGCGGGTTGCGCCAGCGTGCATGGGGCAAACCGGCTTGGCTCCAACTCGTTGATTGACCTTGTTGTGTTTGGCCGTGCGGCGGCCATCCGGGCCGGTAAGGTGGTCGACCCCGAAACCGCCGTGCCCAACACGAACACCGCACAGGTCGATAAAGCGTTTGATCGGTTCGATACCCTGCGCCATGCGGACGGTGACACCCCGACGGCTGATCTGCGTCTGGAAATGCAGAAAACCATGCAGGAAGACGCCGCCGTGTTCCGGACCTCGAAAACCTTGGCCGACGGCGTCAAGAAGATGGAGGCCATCGCCGGCAAGATGGGTGATTTGAAAGTCACCGACCGGTCGCTTGTCTGGAACTCGGACCTGATGGAAACGCTGGAACTGACCAACCTGATGCCCAACGCTCTGGCCACTATCGCCGGCGCTGAGGCCCGCAAGGAAAGCCGTGGCGCACATGCGCATGAGGACTTTACCACGCGCGACGATGACAAATGGCGCGTGCACACCATCGCACGGGTGGGCGATACATCGGTCGATCTTAGCTATCGCCCGATCATCGAAGACCCGCTGACCCCCGAGACCGACGGCGGTATCAGTGTCAAGAAAATCGCGCCCAAGGAACGGACGTTCTGATGAAGCATTTTGCCATAGGTTTGACACTGGCGACCGTTCTGACGGGGTGTAACGCTGTGAACGATGCGGCGGATGACTTGGCGCGTGATCGGGCTAAGGTTGTTGTCAATGGTGTTGTGGATCGGCAGCTGCCCGGTGTGAACGCGGCGCCAGTGACCGATTGCATCATTGATGCGGCCTCGGCGAATGAAATTTTGACAATTGCCGGGGCGTCGGTCTCGGGCGTAACCCAATCCACGGTGGATCAGGTGCTTGAGATCGCTCAGCGCCCCGAAGCTGTGCAATGCATTGCCGAAAACAGCATGACGCTGTTTGGCGGCTAAGCGGAGGCGACGAAAATGGTTCAACTGAGACTCCCCAAAAATTCCCGGATGACAGCGGGCAAGACATGGCCCAAGCCCGATGGCGCGACGAATGTCCGCAAGTTCCAGATTTATCGTTGGAATCCAGACAATGGTGAAAACCCCAGCGTCGATACATACTTCGTGGATATGGATGATTGCGGGCCGATGGTTCTGGATGCGCTGATCTACATCAAGAACAAGATTGACCCGACACTGACCTTCCGGCGGTCTTGCCGCGAAGGCATTTGCGGCTCTTGCGCGATGAATATTGACGGGATCAACACGCTGGCCTGTATTTACGGCATGGACGAAATCAAGGGCGATGTGAAAATCTATCCCTTGCCACATATGCCTGTGGTCAAGGATTTGATCCCGGACCTGACGCATTTCTATGCGCAGCATGAAAGCATCATGCCGTGGCTAGAGACCAAGACGAATGCTCCGGCGAAAGAGTGGAAGCAATCAATAGAAGACCGTGAAAAGCTGGATGGTCTTTATGAGTGTGTGATGTGCGCGTGTTGTTCGACGTCCTGCCCCAGCTATTGGTGGAATGGCGACAAGTATCTTGGGCCGGCGGCCTTGCTGCATGCCTACCGCTGGATCATTGACAGCCGCGATGAGGCCACGGGCGAGCGTTTGGATGATCTGGAAGACCCGTTCAAACTGTATCGCTGCCATACGATCATGAACTGCACCAAGACATGCCCCAAAGGCCTGAACCCGGCCAAGGCAATTTCCAACATCAAGAAAATGATGGTTGAGCGGGCAGTCTGAGCAAAAATAACGCATAAAATCAATGAGCCTCGGCATTTTGTCGGGGCTTTTTTGTGCAATTTGCGTTCAGTGCATAACGCGGTTGCAGGACTGTGCGTAGGATGCTGCGCTGCAGAATGTTATGCTCAAAGGTGCAATCATGATGGAGAGACCCCATGGCACTTGCAGCAGAAACAATCGACAAAAAAGCACTGGCCCCAAGAGATACCGCCGCCAATATGGCAGATTGGTTTGAGGTGTATTACCGACCTGAGACTGCAAACACACCCGCCGCGCCCGTTGACCGAGAGTTGTCGGCGCTGGAGCAAATGTACGCCTATTACTAAAGCCGCACGCGCAAAGGTGGCCCGGTCGCAATCATTTCTGACCGGGCCGCTATTTTCCACCCAACGGTTCAGGCCGCGCGGCAAACGGGCTATAAGCCCGTGAAGACCTTCGCGGAGACGCAGTTTTGATCATTGTTGTCGGCCTGATCGTGGCCTTTGTCCTGATCGTGATTTTTTCCAATCGCCGAACACGGTATTGCCGGTGGCGACAAGATCGGCGCGCTGATGTTGGCGGCCTGCGCAAGTATCGCTGCATGGCTTGCGGCGCCGAGGCCTTTACATCGACAGGAAAAGCGCCTTTGGATTGCAAAGCCAAGTAACTGCGATCCTGACATGAGGCTTTGATGCAAGAACCTGTCGATGCTGCCGCCCGCCGCGCGGTCGAACCCGTCATTTGCTATCCCAACGAAACGCTGCCAGTGCCGGACATGGCGCTTTATGCTGCGGCCCGGAAAACTGCGGAAAAGATTGGTGAAGTTTTGGTTGCTCCGCGGGATGCGGCCTGTTTCAAGGCGTCTGCGGGTCAGTTTTTTCGTATTTCGTCGGTCGAGGGGCCACAGGTGGGGGATTTGAACCTATGGAATGCGCATGATCTGTCTGAGCGATTCTATTCCGGCAAAACCCGCGCGCTGCACGGCACGCATTTAACCACAGGGCAGCGGATGTGGTCGTCATTTCCGCATCTGCGCCCCATGGCGACGATCACGTCCGATACGCTGGACTGGTACGGGATCGACGCGTTTGGCGGGTCGGTGCATGACGTGATCGGAACGCGTTGCGACCCTTATACTGGCAACCTGCTGGCAGGCTCACACTATCATCACTGTTGCCATTCCAACCTGACACGCGCCGTTGCGGATGAACTGGGGGTGTCACTGCAGCAGGTTGAACCACATGTCCACGACGTGTTGAACGTGTTCATGTGCACCGGGTTCACCCGTGACACGGGCCAGTATTTCATGAAAGCCAGCCCGGTTCGGCCCGGTGATCATCTTGAATTCTTTGCCGAGATTGATGTTCTGGGCGCCTTGTCGGCCTGTCCGGGCGGGGATTGTTCGGCCGAACATTCCAGTGATAGCGCGCGCTGTTACCCGCTGCTGGTCGAAGTGTTCCAGCCTGATGCGGCTGCGCTAAGCAGTTGGTCCAGCCCGCCTGCGAATGGCTATGATCGCAGTCACGGACGCTGACCTACATCAAATCCGCAGGAACGGCTGTGCGATGCGCGGCAAAACCCCTTTGAATTTAAGTGGCGCGTCGGTGGCTGCAAGACAGATACAATCGGCCCCGATGTCAGCAACCGGTGTGTGATCCAGATCTTCGTTGGCCACTTCGATATCGCCGGGGCCGAAATGGTCAACCTCGTCACGGAAAGCGCCCTGTATGACCAGCGTTAGCTCGGTGCCCTTGTGGCCGTGATCCGGCACAGCCGCGCCTGCGGGAATATACAATAGCCGTGCGGTTGCATCACGTGCGGTCGGCAATATGGCTTGTTTCACGCCCATGCCGACGGACCGCCATTTCACCGCCTCCAGATCGCCGCCGATGTAATCCTGTATCGGCTTGGGCAAAACACCGCCCGTGCGCACGAAAGGCTGCTGACGATGCGTCTGGCCCCCGCCGGATTTGATCCGCTCCATGGTTGCTTCAAGGCTGCCTGCGGCCATCGGCGCGGTCTCGGCCTGGTCAATCAATGCGCCCCCAACGGTATCGAAGGCCCCAAGCCGCGCGCGGCATTCGTCGCACATCGAGATATGCGCGGCGACTGTCAGGCTGAACGCCTCGGGCAGATTACCGGCGGAATACGCCATCAAAAGCGCATCGGAAAGATGGTGTTTGATCTGGTCTTGCATGTTTGTCTTCACTTCATTGCGTGGCGCAGACGATCCAGCGCCAAACGTATTCTGGATTTGATCGTGCCAAGGGGCAGGCCGGTCTGTTCGGCGATTTCATTGTGTGTCAAATCTCCGAAGTAGGCCTTTTCGATTAAAGTTCTCTGTTTTTCTGGCAATTCCGATATGGCTTGCCCCAATTGTTCACTTTCCTGTTGCAAGACCAACACATCGGCCTGATCAGGTTCGGTTTCCGGGCCCCATGGCAAATCCTCAGGCTCAGGTCGTTTCATTTTGCGGATCGCGTCGATCCGTCGGTTCCGCGCAATCGTAAAGATCCATGTCGCCGCACTTGCGCGCGACGGATCAAACAGATGCGACTTTTGCCACAGCGTGGCCATCACGTCTTGGGCGCATTCCTCGGCCAAGGTCGCGTCGGCGCCGGACTTCATTAAAAACGCCTTTACGCGTGGCGCGAAATGATTGAACAGCTCCGCAAACGCGGCCTGATCCTGCGCATCCCTGACCTGGGTGATGCATCCGACCCAACGGTCGTTTTGTATGTCTTTCGTGTCTGCCACTGGGGCTGATTCCGATATGCTTGTTGCCTCAGCCGTATGCTTACCACGGCGCCTTGCGACGAACGAGGGCTTTGGACGATCAAGAGTGTCAGCGACCTGCAACATAAAGTATCTACGTGGCAAATAATCGGTCGGATCACTTGGGGCTTTTATTTTCTGCCTTCATTGTAATCCGTCAACGTGCGATGCGCGTAAAAGACGTAATGACACTCAAAAAACCGGAACAAACGGATGCCATTTGAAACAGGCCTGCCTGTGCGCAGAAAGATTGCCGTAATCGGCGGCGGAATATCAGGAATGGGGGCTGCATATGAGTTGGGTGAAACACATGATGTGACCCTGATCGAGGCCGAGCCCCGCTTGGGCGGTCATGCGCGCACGGTGGTGGCCGGCAAGCATGGGAACCAGCCCGTGGATACCGGCTTTATCGTGTTCAACTACGCCAATTATCCAAACCTTGCCCGAATTTTCGATGAGTTGGCTGTGCCCGTGGTCAAAAGCGATATGAGTTTTGGGGCCTCGGTGCGAGGTGGCGGGTTGGAATATGGGTTGGCCAGTTTCGATGCCGTATTCGCACAGCGGCGCAACATTGTGAATCCAAGGTTTATCGGGATGTTGCGGGATATTTTCCGCTTCAACGCGCAGGCACCGGCCAAGGCCGCGTCTCACAAAGACCATAGCATTGGCGATTTTTTGGATGAACTCGGCACCGGGAATTGGTTCCGGGATTACTATCTGATGCCACTGTCGGGCGCGATTTGGTCGACCCCAAAAGATCGGATCATGGATTTTCCGGCGCAAGCGCTGATCCAGTTTTTCGAAAACCACGCGCTGATGAATTACGCAGGCCAGCACCAGTGGTATACGGTTGCGGGCGGCTCGATATCTTATGTTGAGCGGCTGGAGCGGGCGATGCGCGCCCAAGGTGTGCAAATGCGACTTGGATGCCCGGTTGACGCTGTGCGCCGCACGGACAGCGGGCCAGAGGTGAAGATGCATGGCGGGGAGTGGGACACGTTCGACGAGGTGATCTTTGCCACGCATTCCGATGATACCCTGCGCCTTCTCAGCGATCCGACCGAGGCAGAAAACGCGACCCTTGGGGTCATCGGGTATCAGCCGAATGACGTCGTGCTTCATGCCGATCCAAATGTGATGCCGCGCAAGCGTGCGGTCTGGTCGTCGTGGAATTATTCGGAAGCTCCGGCCAGACGCGATGGGCAGATCGACATCACCTATTGGATGAACAGGTTGCAGCCGATCCCACAAGAAGACCCGCATTTCGTGACGTTGAATTCAACCCGGCCGATCCGGGATGAGTTGATCTACGATCAGGTGACCCTGCGCCATCCGGTATACGATCTGGCCGCGTTGCGTGCGCAAGGGCAGGTTCGTGCGATGAACGGGGCGAACAACACGTGGTTCTGCGGTGCGTGGATGCGCAACGGTTTTCACGAGGATGGGCTGTCGAGCGGTATAGACGTCGCCGAGGCCATAAACGCGCGGGCGCTGTCGGCTCAAGTTGCAGCGGAATGAGTGCCGTCGATCATATCGCCGGTCACACGTGGCATGGGCGCAAAGGTGCGGTTGAAAACGCCTTTCGCTATGGTGTGGATTACGTGCTGCTGGATGCCGAGGCAGCTGTCAAAAGCACGGCCCTGTTTGCGCGCAACCGGGGCGCGCTGGCCTCGGTGCATGACAGCGATCATGGCGGCGCGCCCAAGCAGGGCCGTGGAGCGGCATGGGTGCGCGATGTTCTGAAGGTCTACGGGCTGCCGCAACCGGCCAAAATTGAACTGCTGACGCAGCCGCGCATTCTGGGCCATGTGTTCAACCCGGTGTCGTTTTGGATCTGCCACGACGATAACGGTCAGGTGCCGGTGATCATCGCCGAGGTGTCCAATACCTATGGCGACAGGCATTCTTATCTGTGCCACCGGGATGATCTTGCACCGATTACCGCAGAAGACAGGTTGCAGGCCACCAAGGTCTTTTATGTTTCGCCATTCCAGCGGATCGAGGGCAGTTATGAATTCCGCTTTGATCTGCGGCCCGACCGGATTGGTATCTGGATCGACTTTTCCGGCGGCAACGGTGGTGTCATCGCGACCTTGGTGGGCGCGCGCAAGCCGCTGACCGCCAAGGGATTGTTGCGTGCGTGCTTGCGCCGACCCTTTGGATCGCGCCGGGTCTTGGCCCTGATCCATTGGCAGGCGGTCAAACTGTGGTGGAAAGGCGCGACCTTTCGCAGCCGTCCTGAGCCGCCCACCCACGAAATCAGCCGCTGATGTCCCCGCGCCTGCCATCATATGCGCTGTTTGCGGCTTTGCTGGCCTCTGCTGGGCTGCCGATCTATATCCACGCGCCCAAGTTTTATGTGGACGAATATGGCGTTTCTCTGGCTGCGCTCGGCACGGTTCTGTTTGGCTTGCGCCTGTTGGACGTGGTGCAAGACCCGCTGTTGGGGCGTTTGGCTGAACGGTTGCGTGTCATGCGTGGCCTGTCGGTGATGATTGCAGGCCTTGCCATGGCAGCCGCGATGCTTGGGCTGTTTGCAGTCCAGCCGCCGTTTGCGCCGCTGATCTGGTTCGCGGTGATGCTGACTGTGGTTTTTTCCTGCTTTAGCTATCTGACAATCTGCTTTTACGCCCAAGGTGTTTCGGCTGCGGGCCATCTGACGGGCGACCAAGGGCATCTAAGGCTGGCCCGCTGGCGCGAAACCGGCGCTTTGCTGGGGATATGTGCGGCCTCGGTCGCGCCGCTTGCTTTGGGCGGATATGCGGGCTTTGCCTTGGCATTTGTGCTGCTGGCGATAGGTGCTTTGTGGGCGATGTCGAGGCAATGGCGCGGCGCGCCGGTGGACAGCACCGGCTTTGGCCCGGTCCTGCGCGACAGGGTCGCGCGTAAATTGTTGGCGGTGGCTTTGGTCAATGCGGCCCCTGTGGCCGTCAGTTCAACGCTGTTTTTGTTCTTTGTCGAAAGCCGCTTGCAGGCCCCCGGCTGGGAAGGGCCGTTTTTGTTGCTGTTTTTCCTGTCCGCCGCAGTGGCCGCCCCGGCTTGGGGGTGGCTGGCGGAAAGGTGGGGCGCAAAGCGCGTTCTATTGGCGGGGATGGTCCTGTCGATTGCCGCCTTTGGCATGGCTGTCACACTGGGTGCGGGCGACATCTGGGCCTTTGGGGTGATCTGCGTGGCCTCGGGCGCGGCCTTGGGGGCTGATATGACCTTGCTGCCGGCGTTGTTCGCCCGCAGGATGGAGCGCGTTTCGCCCGGCGCGACCGAAGGCTTCAGCCTGTGGTCGTTCGTGTCGAAATTCACCTTGGCCTTGGCTGCGGTGGCGCTGTTACCGCTGCTGCAGGTCGGTGGTTTTCAAGCCGGGCAAGACAACCCGGATGATGCGCTGATCCTGCTCAGCTTGCTCTATGGTGCCTTGCCCTGCTCGCTTAAACTTGTGGCGATCCTTCTGTTGGCCACCACCCAGATCGACGACAGCGTTCGCCCCTCTTCACTTGAAATCCCCGAAAGGAGCCCAACCCAATGACTGCATTGACATATTTTGCGCTTGGCGTGCTGGCGATGCTGTTGCTGATGCTGGCGCGTTATCGTTTCACTGGATTCATGGCGCAAAAGCCGCAAGATTATGCCGGATCCGAGCCGAGCATGGATCTACGAGAGCATCTGAACGGCTCGATCAAGTGTGAAGGCGTCATATATGGTCCGTTGGGGCGCGTCGCATCACGGTTCACCGGCGACTTTGTCGCGCAGTGGGACGGCAATCTCGGCGTGATGCGCGAACACTTCGAGTATGACAGCGGCAACACCCAAGACCGCGAATGGCGTTTGGAATTGGGGAACGACGGTATGATCCGGGCCGAGGCCGATGATCTGGTGGGTGCGGGCACCGGGCAGCAATCTGGCGCAACCACGTGCCTATCTTATCGTATCCGCTTGCCGGACGAGGCCGGTGGGCATGTTCTGGGTGTGACGGACTGGATGTATCTGGCCCCCAATGGTGTGGTGGTGAACCGCAGCCAGTTCCGCAAATTCGGCATCAAGGTGGCTGAATTGGTGGCGACCATGCGCAAGGTGGATCAGGCATGAGTGATTGGCAGGGAAAACGCTATTGGCTGGTGGGCGCCAGCGAGGGGTTGGGTTTGGCCTTGGCGCGCAAGCTGAATGCCGCCGGGGCCGAGGTGATCTTGTCGGCGCGCAATGCTGAAAGGTTGCAGCAAGCGGTCCAAGACATGCCGGGCCGCGCGCAGGCCGTGCCGATGGACGTGGCCGATGACGCCAGCGTTGCGCAAGCGGCAAAGCAGGTGGGCACGGTTGACGGGATGGTCTTTCTGGCCGGTGTCTATTGGCCGATGGCGTCCACCGAATGGAACGCCGAGCAGGTCACTGCGATGGCCGATGTTAATTTTACCGGCGCTGTGCGCGTCTTGGGGCATGTCCTGCCGGACATGGTTGCGCGCGATGCGGGCCATATCGTTCTGACAGGCTCTTTGGCGGGCTTCCGGGGCCTGCCGGGGGCGATTGGCTACGGCGCATCCAAGGCTGGCATCATGTCACTGGCGGAATCCTTGCGCGCCGATTTGTGGCGCACCGGGGTAAGGGTGCAACTGGCCAATCCCGGCTTTATCAAGACGCGGCTGACCGACAAAAACCAGTTCAACATGCCATTTCTGATGACGCCCGAGCAGGCCGCGCAGGAAATGTTCGAACTGATGTGCGACAAAGACACGTTTGATCGCAGTTTTCCCCGCCTGTTCAGCCTTGTCTTCCGGCTGTCACGGTTGTTGCCAAACTGGGCTTACTATCGCCTGTTTGCGTAAGATCAAAGACGGGGGGCGCGCCGCCCCCCATTCCTGTGGTAAGATTTGCGAACAGGAGATGACAGATGCTGGACATAAGCACATACAAGATTGCGCAAGTGGTGTTGATGGCGCGCGAATTGGAGCGGGCCGAGCCCGAATTGCGCGCCTTCATTGACCGTTTGAGCGAAGAGGAACAAACCAGCCTCGTGGCGTTGATGTGGATCGGGCGCGACAGCTTTACCGCCGACGATCTGGAAGAGGCCAAGCGCACGGCGGCGTCTGAAGCCACAACGCCGACCGCCGATTACCTTTTGGGCACGCCGCACCTGTCGGACCACCTTGAAAACGGTCTGGATGCACTGGGTATTTCCATTGTCGATGACGAGGATGATCTGGTGCGTGGCGGTTGACCGGGCATTCGTGGTTCCGGATTTCAAGCCAATGTGACTGATGCGGGCGTATCGACTCAGGCCGGGTATGTGACACACTCCGTCTAAGACGTATCTCCAGACTTCTCAAAGGAGGGCGCGATATGACCGATACCAACAGACCGCACCCGAACGTGCCGGGCGTCGATCAGTCTGACAGGCTTGTGCCAGTCAACCTACGTCAAAGCGGGCCGACACCTGTTCAGATGCTGATCTCGACCCGGGTGCGCAAATCTCCATTCTGGCACCTGTCGATCGAGGCGGGATGCTGGCGGGCCACGGTCTATAACCGCATGTATCATCCGCGCGGGTATATTAAACCCGAAGACGGCGGCGCGATGGCCGAATATGACGCGCTGGTCAATCGCGTCACGCTTTGGAACGTAGCTGTTGAGCGGCAAATTTGCGTCAAGGGCCCCGATGCCGAGGCTTTTGTGAACCGGGTGATCACCCGTGACGCGACACGTATCGAGCCGAGGCGCGGCAAGTATACGATCTTGTGCAACGAACAGGGCGGCATCCTGAACGATCCAGTGCTTTTGCGGCTGGACGAGGATGAGTTCTGGTTTTCCTCGTCGGACAGCGATTTGCTGTTGTGGCTGCAGGGCGTGAATGTGGGGTTGCGCTATGAGGTGGACATCGCGGAACTGGACGTGGCCCCGGTTCAGGTTCAAGGCCCGCTGTCCGAAGACCTGATGGCCGATCTGTTCGGCGATGCCATCCGCGATCTTGAGTATTACCAGTTGATGGAGGGCGAACTGGCGGGTTGTTCGGTGCTGATCAGCCAAACCGGATTTTCCGGTGAGGCGGGATATGAAATCTACCTGCGCGACGCCAGCCTGCACGCCGAGGCGATGTGGTATGCCATTTTGGGCCGTGGGGCGCGCTTTGGCCTGCGGGTGATCGCCCCGGCGCATCATCGGCGTATCGCGGCGGGCATTCTGTCATGGGGGCAGGATATGGATAATGAAACCTCGCCGTTTCAGGTGAATCTTGCCTATCAGGTGCCGCGCGAGAAAAAGGCCGACTATATTGGTCGTGCCGCGCTTGAGGCGCAGCGCGATGAAATTGACGCAGGGCGCTATCCTTTCAAACTCAAGCTGGTCGGGCTGCGCATGGGCGGTTGCCCGATCACGGATTACGCGCCGGATTTCTGGCTGATATCTGCGCCTGATGGGGCGCGTGTGGGCTATGTCACCTCGCCTTGGTGGTCGCCTGAGTTGGAGTGCAACATCGCTTTGGGCTATGTCCCTTCGGATCTGTCGGATATCGGCACCGAATTGCGTGTCGCCCTGCCGGAGCGCTACACAGATGTGTCGGGCCAACTGGTCGCGGCGACAGTGGCCGAAATTCCCTTCCGCCCATCGGCGCACCCAAGCGCGCGCGAACAGGCCCGTGCCGGGGGACGCGATTGGGCCGAATGAATAGGTAAACACATAATGGACGCAAAACCGTCGCCGGACCTTCCGCATTCTGCCCTGTTGCGTGACCTCTACGAGATGCAGGGCAAAGTGCCGCTTAGCTTTGAGCTGTTTCCCGCGCACAGTGCCGCGGGCCGTGATGCGATGTTGGAAACCGTGGATCGCTTGGCCCCGATGGCCAGTCGCGGGTTTTCTGTGACGATGGGGGCAGGCGGCAGCACGCGCAGCGGCACATTTGACGCGGCCACGGATGTCGCCACCCTGTCCGGGCGGCCCGTGATGGCGCATCTGACAGCCCTTGGCCTGTCGCGCGACGAAGCGTTGGAAACCGCCGATCGATTTTGGGAAGGTGGAATACGCCGTATTCTGGCGCTGCGCGGGGATCGTCCGCGCGGGGTATCTGGGCCGCTGCCACCGGGGTTCGACCACGCGTCAGATTTGGTTGCCGCGCTGCGCCAACAGCATGATTTTGATATCGCCGTGGCCGCCTATCCCGAAAAGCACCCCGAAGCCGATACGCTGGACGAAGACATCGACCATCTGCGCGAAAAGCTGGATGCCGGCGCGTCCTCGGCCTTTTGTCAATTCGTGCTGGACCCGGCGGCGTATGGCCGTTTTCTGGAGGACTGCGCCCGCCATGGCATCGACGTGCCGATTGTGCCTGGCTTGATGCCGCTGGAAGGTTGGCCGCGCCTCAAGCGATTTGCGCAAACCAACTGCACCAAGGTGCCCGATTGGCTGGATCGGCTGTTTGCGCGGGCTGAAGCCACCCCCGAGCTAGAGCCCTATCTGGCGGCAACCGCCACTGTCGAGCAAGCGCGGCGCCTGATCGCCTATGGTGCGCCGGGGCTGCACATCTACACGATGAACCGCTGGCCTCTGCCCATGGCTTTGGCCGAGGTGTTGGGCCAAGGGTAAATTGGGTTGGGCGCGGGGCCGCACGCAATTGGGGCGGCCCCGATCTCGTGATTACTCCACGTGATCGACCACTTGCAAATGCTGCGCCAGCTTGTCCACTTCACCTAGGAAGCGTTCGACCAGTTTCGGATCATGCGGGGCAGGGTGAACACCGGCTGGGATTTCGCGGTTCAGCACCGCCTCAACAGCCAGCGACACAGGGATCGACACCAGCCGCGCCATGGCCGTGCCGCGCGCGTCGCCCCACGCATCCATCACATAGGTCTTGTGCCAAACAGGCTCGCCATTGTGCTCGGCCTTCAGCGATACGCACAGAACTACGCGATCCGGTTCGCCCTTGTCATAGGCGTTCTCGGCCCAGAACTGATCGGACATCTCTTTCAGGCGCGCCTCACCGGTCTCGCCCTCAAGCGTTTCGATTTCGCGGAAGATATCTGACCATGCATCGGCCCAACCGTTCAGCCGCAGGGTGCCACGCACGAATTCCTTGATCTGCCAAGACGGATCAAAGCGGTAATCCTCGATAAACGGCAACGAGTCGCGGTTCGGATACACCTCGAAGGTTTCCGGCGTGGGCAGCGGCGCGCTATAGCTCGATATCGCGTCCCATGGCCGCGCCACGTTGAGTTCCGCAAAATCCTTGACCGAGCGCGACGGTGAGCGCAGCGCCTTAAGCACACCCAAAGGCGACCAGCTAAATTTGTAGCGGAAAGGGTTGGGGTGTTTGGGAATGCCGCCGCAATAGGAAATAAAGCTGATCTCGTTGGCGGGGCTAAACGCGTCTGATGCGCGGTAATCGGCGACCAGATAATGCGCCATCAGATGGTCGATGCCGGGATCAAGCCCCACCTCGTTCACGCAGGCCACGCCAGCGGCGCGCGCGCTGTCGTCCAGTGCGCGCATTTCGGGCGCGATATAGGACGAACTGACAAAATGCGCGCCTGTTTCGATGCACATCTCGGCCAGTGGCACGTGCCAATCGCCGGGCAGCATCGACACCACGACATCGCCCTTGGCGACCTTGGATTTCAGCGTATCGAAATCGAAAGCGTGAATATTGTCCGTCAGATCGCCAACGGCCTCTTTCGCCTTGTCGGTCGTCCGGTTCCAGACGGTCACGTCATGGCCCGCCTCGATCAGGCGGCGCAGGCCGGGGATGGCCGACAGGCCGGTGCCGCACCAGTGGATTGTCATGGTTCAGACCTCCTTGATGTTGTCATTGAATGTCGTTTCGGCCCGCGCCCAAACGCCTGTGCCCAGATCGTCCAGAGTCAGCAGCGAGGGTAGCAATTGGCCCGCGTAATCGTGCGAGGATTCCAGCGGCAAAAGCGACGGCAGATTGTCGATTGCCATCACGTCCAGCGGCGGGGTGTCGTGTACGCGGGTTGCCGGGGCGTCCCATGTTGTGGCCTCGTTATAGACTGGCACGGGATTGTAATCGCTGTCTGGGTCACAGGCCACGTCCCCGATCACGCTAAGCGAACGTTCAGTTGTCACGGCCGATTGCGGCACGAAAACCGGCGTGCCGGGGCGTGCAAAGATACAGTTTAGGAAAATATCGTGGCGCAGGATTTTGGGGAAGGGCCCGCCGCTGGCGGTTTCCGCCATGTCCCACCGGGTGGTTTGCACGTTCATCGCCTCGCACAGATCCGCCGCGCCTGTGCCGACCCGGCCAAGCGCACCGATGACAATCGCCGTGGGGCGGGGCTGGCCCGTGTCGTCCAGCCGCCCGGCCAAATCTTGCAGCAATGCGTCCTTGTCGGGATAGGCCGAAACCGGCGGGCAAGTGCTACCCTGTTTTTGCGCGGCCCACGCCATCAGGCTAACCGCCGCCCCCGCATAGCCCGCCCAATAGCCAAAGGCGGCCACCCGGCGGCCTTGTTCATCGACCAGATATTCCAGATCATACAGCGTTCCGCCCCCGGCCTTGAATCGCTCCAGCAGGCGGCGGCCCGAATGCTGCCCCTTAAAGGCATGACCGAACATGATGTGACGATGTGGCAGCGGCGTGCCGTCATCGGGCAATTCCTTGAGGCCAAAGATAACTGCGTCGCGCGGCGCGTCTGGCCATGAATTCTCCGGCGCAATCTCGCACCCCGCCTTGCGATAGCCATCGATGGGGATGATCCGTGTGCCGCTTTCTTCTACCGTCACCTTGATGCCCTTGGCAATCAGCTGCGCCGCGCCCTCGGGCGTCAGGCCGGTGCGATCTTCGTTTGGGCGCTGCTCGGCCCGGACCCAAAGATGTGTCATGGTTTTGCTTCCTCAGACGAATGTGCGGGCATGCGCCCGGTCGGGGCGGTCCAGATGTGGGGTTGCGTTGAATGCCCCCAGCATCAGCATGTCGTGGACATATTCAAGCCGGTGCACCGAACTGTTCATGATTTGCAGCATGACCTTGGCCATGCCACCGTTTTCCAGCCCCAGCGTATGGCGCAGGGCCATGCCGATCACCCCGCCCGATGTCACGATCAACGTGCGCCCGGGTGTGTGGCAGGCCTCGTCCAAAGCTTCGGTGATGCGGGCGGCAAAGGTATCGAACCGCTCGGGGATGCCTTCAAGCCGGTCGCGTGTCCAATGGTCGATGACCTGTGGCAGATGCGTGGCAAACTCGGTCGCGTCGCGCGGGGCGGGGATGCCGTGTTGTTCTTCAAGCGCGTGGGCCAGCGCGAAATAACTCAGCTCGTTCAGGCGCGGGTCTTGGGCGGTGATGTCATAGCCCATGCCGCGCGCCGTGTCGGCCTGCCGCGACAGGGTGCCGGTCAGCACCCGGTCAAAATGCGGATTGGTGTCACGCATATGCGCCCCAAGCCAGCCCGCCTGCTGGCGGCCCAGATCCGACAAGCGATCATAGCTCGCCTCGTCTGTGGCTTGGGCATTGGCCTGCCCGTGCCGCACAAGAATGATTTCGGCCACGTCTGAATTGCCTTGCTGTTCGTGTATCGGCGGCACGTTAGCGCCCCGCGCTTCGGGGGGAAAGGTGCGCAGGCGGAAAATATTTTCAGCGGCCCGGTGTCGCCTATCGGAAACCGGCACCCGCCCCGACGCCGCAAAAATGCGGGCAGGTGTCGGGATTGTGAGACTCTGGAAATCGCCGTCATGGTTTACCACATTCTAGCTCAAGGAGGCGCGCGCATGTCTGGAACGATCAAGATCACGTTGAACGGGAATGAAGTTGAGGCTGAGCGGGGTCAGACGATTTGGGATGTGGCCAATGGCGGGGGTTTGAAGATCCCGCATTTGTGTCACACGCCGGCGCCGGGGTATAAGCCGGATGGCAATTGCCGGGCCTGCATGGTTGAGGTTGAGGGCGAGCGAACGCTGGTGGCGTCGTGCATCCGCGAGGTCTCGGAAGGGATGGTGATCCATACCGACAGCGCGCGGGCGCAGGCCTCGCGCAAGATGGTGATGGAGCTTTTGCTGGCCGACCAGCCCGAGCAGGACGTGGCGCGTGACCAATCAAGCCACCTGTGGGATATGGCGGCGCTGAACGGCGTGACCGACAGCCGCTTTCCCAAGCTGGAACGCGATCGCGTGCCGCTTTTGGATGACAGCCATGTGGCGATGCGGGTCAACCTGGATGCCTGCATCCAGTGCAACCTGTGTGTGCGCGCCTGCCGCGAGGTGCAGGTCAATGACGTGATCGGCATGGCGGGCCGTGGCCATGATGCCTATCCGGTGTTCGATTTCGACGATCCGATGGGCGACAGCACCTGCGTGGCCTGTGGCGAATGCGTGCAGGCCTGTCCGACGGGGGCGCTGATGCCGGCAACGGTGCTGGATGACGCGCAACTGGGCGACAGCGCCGATTACGATGACGAGGTTCAAAGCGTCTGCCCGTTCTGCGGCGTGGGCTGCCAGGTCAGCCTGAAGGTCAAGGACGGCAAGGTCAAATATGTCGAGGGGATCAACGGCCCCGCCAACGAAGGCCGACTTTGCGTCAAGGGGCGGTTCGGGTTTGACTATATCCACCACGAGCACCGCCTGACCAAGCCGCTGATCCGGCGCGCGGATGCGCCGCCCAAGGGGCTGAACGTGGACCCCGGCAATTGGCAGCGGTTTTTCCGCGAGGCCGAGTGGGACGAGGCACTGGACGTGGCCGCGGGCGGGCTGAAACGCCTGAAAGACGATCACGGCGGCGCGTCGGTGGCGGGCTTTGGCAGCGCCAAATGCACCAACGAAGAGGCCTATCTGTTCCAGAAAGTCATCCGGCAGGGCTTTGGCCACAACAACGTCGACCACTGCACGCGGCTGTGCCATGCGTCCTCGGTGGCGGCGCTGATCGAAAACGTCGGCTCGGGCGCGGTGACCGCGACCTTCAACGAGATCGAGAACGCCGATGTGGCGATCGTGATCGGGGCCAACCCGATTGAAAACCACCCCGTGGCGGCGACCTATTTCAAGCAGTTCACCAAGCGCGGCGGCAAGCTGATTGTGATGGACCCGCGCGGCGTGGGCCTGCGCCGGTTTGCCACGCATATGTTGCAGTTCAAGCCGGGCGCGGATGTGTCGATGCTGAACGCGATCATGCATGTGATCGTCGAAGAGGGGCTGTATGATCAGCAATATATCGAGGCCTTCACCGAGAACTGGGAGGCCGAGAAAGAGCATCTGGCGCAATTCCCGCCCGAGAAGATGGAAGCGCTGTGCGGCATCCCGGCTGAAACCCTGCGCGCGGTGGCCCGCGATTTTGCCACGGCCAAATCCGGCATGATCTTTTGGGGGATGGGCATCAGCCAGCACATCCACGGCACGGATAACTCGCGCTGCCTGATCAGCCTTGCGCTGATGTGCGGCCATGTGGGCCGCCCCGGCACTGGGCTGCACCCGCTGCGCGGCCAGAACAACGTGCAGGGCGCGTCGGATGCCGGGCTGGTGCCGATGTTCCTGCCCGATTACCAAAGCGTGACCGACGATGGCGTGCGCCGCGCCTTCACCGAGGTCTGGAATTCGGACGATTTTTCCGACCAGAAGAGCCTGACCGTGACCGAGATCATGGACGCGGTGCATGACGGCCAGATCAAGGGGATGTATGTTCTGGGCGAGAACCCGGCGATGTCGGACCCGGATGTGGAACACGCCCGCGATGCGCTGGCCAAGCTGGAGCATCTGGTGGTGCAGGATATCTTTATCACCGAAACGGCGAACTATGCCGATGTGATCCTGCCGGCCTCGGCGTTTTACGAGAAATCCGGCACGGTGACGAACACCAACCGTCAGGTGCAGATGGGCCGCCGCGCGGTGCAGCCGCCGGGCGCGGCGCGCGAGGAT
>DATFJQ010000177.1:0-16985 GCA_035269125.1 Roseovarius sp. | reverse complement strand
GTGCTGACCGCAGCCGTTGTGGGCCTTGGCGTTGCCGGCGTTGCCGCCGTCAAAGGTGGCGTTGACAATCTGGCCAGCAGCATCAGCACCGAGATGGACGAAGCAACCGTCGTTTCCTTGGATACCCTGGGCCAAAGCAGCGAATTGACTGAGGAAGACGGTGGCTGATCAGCGCATTGGCTTTCCAAAACAAAGGTCGCGGACACAAATCCGCGGCCTTTTTCTTTTCAAAGTCTAAAACCGGCCACATTCCGCGTTTAAGCTGGTTTTAGTATAGATCGCCTGAGGACGGCGAATGCAACCGACAGGTGATCCCATGTCTACAAGTTTGAACGTTTTCCTATTGGATGAAACCGGCGCCGTTTCGGTGGATTGGGTTGTCTTGACTGCGGCCACCGTTGGCCTGGCGGTCAGCGCAATCGCGCTTTTGGTCTCGGTGAATGACGGTGTCGGGCAAAATATCGGCGACGGGTTGAAAGCCGCCGAAGTCCGCGAGCTGGACTTTACACCGGACTAGGCAGGTCATCGCGTCATGTGGCACATCACGGCAACAAACCCGATCCAAAAAAGGATCATAACCCTTCCCTCTTTGTGCCACATTCATGTGTTCAAAGGGATGAAGGTCAAGGCGCATCACGCCCCTTGAAGAGCAGAAAAATTGAAAGGACTGGCCATGCGTTTGGTATTTGGACTGGTGCTTGTCGTAGGTTTGGGTTTGGCGGGCTTTGCCGTTTACATGGCCAAAAGCTATATCCAAAGCTACCAAACACAACTTGCAAAAGAGCGCGCACAACGCGCCCCGCAAATCGAAACCGTCGACGTGATCGTCGCCAACGAGCCCCTGCGCTATGGCCAGAAACTGGAACCGAGCATGGTGCGCATGGCGAAATTCCCCAAGGATTCTTTGCCCAACGGGTATTTCATCAAGCCCGAGGGCCTTTTCCCCAACGACAACAAAGAAAAGCGCACCGTGCGGCGCGCCATGGAAAAGAACGAGGCGGTTCTGGCTGTGAAAATCACCAAACCCGGCGAAGATGCAGGGATTTCGGCCTCACTGGGGCCGGGCATGCGCGCCTTTGCCATCAAGGTTGACGTGGCCAGCGGTGTGTCGGGCTTTTTGCGCCCCGGTGACCGGGTCGATGTCTATTGGACGGGCCAAGTGCGCGGCGAGCGCGTGCGCACCGAAGGTAACTCGGTCGGGGATGTGACCAAACTGATCCAGTCCGGTGTCCGCCTGATCGCCGTCGACCAAGTGTCGAACGAAGACACCCGCCAGGCCATCATCGCCCGCACGGTGACCGTCGAAGCCAAGCCGCAGCAAGTCGCGGCACTGGCGCAAGCCCAGGCAACCGGACGCTTGTCGCTGTCCTTGGTCGGAACCACAGATGATACCGAGGCCCAGGTGATCGAGGTTGACCAGTGGCGCCTTCTGGGTTTGTCCAAGAAAGAAGTCGAAGCTCCTGCACCCAAAAAAGAAGTTTGCACCATCAAGACGCGTCGCGGTGGCGAGGTGATCATCAGCCAAATCCCCTGCACCAACTAAAGCAGACCTGAGCGACTGTGCTGTATAGGGCATCCTGCGGGATGCCCTTTTTCTTTTGAAAAGGCATGTTTGCAACGTATCGAATCATTTTTCCAAAAACCGCTTTGATTCTTGAAAAAAAATCCAAACTAGCGCAAACTAACCAAAATCCGGGCGAAAAGACCCGATATATGAGGCGTGATCGGAAAGGCAGGTCACATGAAATATGCGAACTTCGCGAAAGCGGCCCTTTTGGGGTTGGCTATGGTCTTTGGCCCACTGGCAAGCGACCTTCAGGCAGAAAACCTGCAGGTTGTGCGCAAAGGCGCCAACCGTGACCTGAACGTTACAATGAACCGGGCGATCGTCGTCGAAAGCGACACGCCCTTTGCTGAACTCAGCATCGCCAACCCGGCGATCGCCGATTTCTCCACCTTGTCGGACAGAACCGTGTACATTCTGGGCAAGGCGCCCGGACGCACCACCCTGACCCTGTTGGATGAAACCGGGCGGCTGATCACGAATGTTGAAATCCGCGTCTCGACAGACGTGTCCGAGTTCAAAGAACGTCTGAGCCAGATCCTGCCCAACGAAAAGATCGAAGTGCGCACCGCAAATGATGGCATCGTTCTGTCCGGCAGTGTCTCAAGCGCTGCGCGCATGGACCGTGCCCTTGCACTGGCGCAACGCTATGCGCCTGAACGTGTTTCCAACCTGATGGTTGTGTCCGGCAAGCAACAGGTGATGTTGAAGGTTCGCTTTGCCGAAATGCAGCGCAGCGTGTCCAAACAATTGTCAACCTCGTTGGCCGTGGATGCGCTTGGCTCCAGCGGCAACGGCGCCGCCCTATCGGGCAGCCGACTGAACTCAACTCAGGTGAACTCAACAGGCGTCGCATCTGGCAACGATGCAGGCGCCGCCTTTTTCGGGTTCGACATCGGGTCCGTCGAGATCGGCATTCTACTGCAAGCGCTTGAGCAAAAAGGCGTTGTGCGCACATTGGCAGAACCCAACCTGACAGCTTTGTCCGGCCAAGAGGCCACGTTCCTTGCCGGCGGCGAATATCCAGTTCCCGTGGCGCAAGACAACGACACCACATCCGTTGAATTCAAACCCTTCGGGGTCGAGCTTAACTTTGTGCCCCGCGTGGTTGATGGTGACGTTATCAATCTGGAACTGGCTGCAGCGGTTTCGTCGATTGACCCGACCAACGGCATCAACACCGGCTCCTTCACGGTCGATGCCTTCCGGCGCCGCGACACCTCGACGACAGTGGCCTTGCGCGACGGCGAAAGCTTTGCAATCGCGGGCCTGCTGCAAGACGACTTCCGCGACACCAACGGTCAGGTGCCATGGCTGGGCGATATACCGATCTTGGGCGCTTTGTTCCGCAGCGCGGATTACGCGCGCTCGCAAACCGAATTGGTGATTATCGTCAGCGCCCATCTGGTGACGCCGACGCGGGGCGAAGCCTTGGCCCTGCCGACAGACCGGGTAAGACTGCCCTCTGAGGCGGATTTGTTCCTGAATGGCAAAGTGGTCAAAAAGAACCGTCCGACCGGCTCGGCGGGTGAAGTTGCAAAGCAGGACTTTACCGGCTCTTATGGCTACGTCATGGATTGATGGAAAGGCAGGGGCACATGAAACACCTTCTGGCAGCTGCGAGCCTTATCGCACTTAGCGCCTGCACCACGGATGGTGATGTATACCGGTCCTACTTCTCCGAGGCTGGCGCCTTGGTGGATAGCGGCGATTTCGGCAATGCCAACATGAACAACCACCTCGTCATGACCGGCGAGAAGGCGTATGTTTATGACTTGGCGAACCGCTTCTCGAACGAAGTGATGAGCACGGTGAACTTCGCCTTCAATTCCGCCCAGATTGACGCTGGCGCGCGTGACACACTGCGCGAACAAGCCCGCTGGATCCGCCAGTTCCCCGAGGTGCGATTTCGCGTCTACGGTCACGCCGATGCGGTTGGATCAGCCGGGTATAACAAGCAATTGGGCTTGCGCAGGGCAAATGCGGTCGTGAATTATCTGGTCAGTCAGGGCATCAGCCGCTCGCGGCTTGAGGCCATCGCCTCATTCGGGGAAACACAGCCGCTGATCGTGACCGAGGGCCGCGAGCGTCGCAATCGCCGGACCGTGACCGAAGTCACCGGCTTTGTGCAATCCCATCCCATCGTCATGGAAGGCAAGTATGCCAGCGTGGTTTATCGCGATTTCATCAATAGCGCGGCCCCCCAAACCAACCTATCGATGGCCGGTGGTGCAGACGTTGTCGAATAATTAGCAAATCTCCCTGTCCGGCCTTGGCCGGACCAACTCAAAACCCGCCACTTTGGCGGGTTTTCTTTTTGTTACTCCAAATCGCACAATTACGGTTTTTTAGCCCAAATGTTGCCCAGATTTTCGGCGAGTGTTGGCCAGTGGCAAGTAATCCCCCTGTGTCTTTGGGGGCCGCGCAACAGGCAAGAGACCTCCTGAATTGGCAGAACCCGATCAGGTTGCGCGGCAAAATAAGGAACGGAACGGAATAATGACGAGTAGTTCGAATCCATCGGCAGATCCCAGCCCAATCGAGGCCTGCACGATCAGCCGCGATGTCCAAAACTTCGATCTGCTGATCGAAGACATGGAAACGGTCTTGGGCGAAAGCTGGGGCGACCTTGGCTTTGCCGAGGCTTTGGCATTCTTCAACCAACCCGAAGCGCAGACGCTTGAGTTCGTTGCGCTTGCCATTGATGACGCCGATGAAGAAGACCTTGTCATGCTTGGGGAAATCATCGCCTTGGCCAAGGCCAAGAAGATCAAGGTGATCCTCATCGCCGAAGATGTCAGCCCTGCCGCATTGCACCAATTGTTGCGCCAGGGCGCTGATGAGTTTGTGCCATACCCCTTGCCCGAAGGTGAACTGGCGGCTGCGATCGAACGCCTGAAGAAACGCGAGCAACAAGCCGCGCAACAACCCGCATTCGTTTCAACCGACAGACCCGCAGACGGGGTTTTGCTGGCTGTGCAGGCGATTGCCGGCGGCACAGGCGCCTCGACATTGGCCATCAATCTTGCTTGGGAACTGGCAACCGTGGACAAAAAAGATTCGCCGCGCGTTTGTGTGTTGGACTTTGGCCTGCAAACCGGCAGCGTTGCCACCTATCTTGACTTGCCGCGTCGCGACGTCGTCTACGAAATGTGGGGCGACACCGACTTGTTGGACGAAGAGGTGTTCCGGCAAGCGCTGACCTCTTACCAAGACAAACTGTGGGTGCTGACTGCGCCGCAAGATATCCTGCCGCTTGATATGATCTCACCCGAAGATGTGCAGCGGGTTTTGGATCAGGCACGGGCGAAATTCGACTATGTCATCGTCGATATGCCCTCCACACTCGTGCAGTGGACGGAAACCGTTTTGAACAATGCGCAGGTCTATTTCACCACGCTCGAACTGGACATGCGCTCGGCACAAAATGCCATTCGCCTCAAGCGGGCGCTGCGCGCAGAAGATCTGCCTTTGGAAAAAGTCAGGTTCTGCCTTAACCGCGCCCCAAAATTCACAGATTTGAATGGCAAGAGCCGAGTCAAACGATTGGCCGAAAGTCTGGAAATTGCAATCGAACTGCAGCTTCCCGATGGCGGTCGCCAAGTCACACAAAGCGGGGACCACGGTGTACCGTTGGCCTCTTCCGCAGCGAAAAACCCGCTGCGTAAAGAAATCGCCAAGCTTGCGTCGTCCCTGCATGAACTTGGCAAACGCGACGCAGAAGCTGCGTAAGGCAAAAGGTAGCGACACATGTTTTCACGTTACAAGAAACAAAACGCTGGCGCGGCCAAGCCATCGGCTCAGAAATCCGAAGCGGCCAAGGCGCGTGTTGCGGTCGAGGAGCCTAAAACGGCCCCTGTGAAAGCTGCGGCAACCCCGGATGCGTCGGTGACCAGTTTGCGCAAACCGCTGCAAAAAGCCGCCGCTGTTCCGGAAAGCGCGGACAAAGACCGTAAGCGCAAAGAACGTTTGGGCGAAATCAAACTGGATTTGCACCGGGCGCTTCTGGACAATCTGAACCTTGCCGCGCTTGAGAACGCAACTGAGGCGGATTTGCGGGCCGAAATCAGCTCGATCACCGCCGAAGTTTTGGACGAGCGCAGTATCGTTCTGAACCGCGAAGATCGAACAACCCTGACCCAAGAATTGTATGACGAAGTGCGCGGCCTTGGGCCGCTTGAAACTTTGCTGCAAGATGACACGGTCAACGATATCCTTGTGAACGGCCCTCAGCAAATCTTCGTGGAACGCGACGGCAAGCTGCAACTCAGCGACGTCACGTTCAAGGACGAACGCCACCTGCTGCGGATTATCGACAAGATCGTGTCCGCCGTGGGCCGCCGCGTCGATGAATCCAATCCATACGTGGACGCCCGTCTTGCCGATGGGTCGCGCTTTAACGCCATGGTGCCCCCTGTGGCAGTGGATGGCAGCCTGGTCTCGATCCGGAAATTCAAAAAGGACAAGCTGGGCATCGACGATCTGGTCAGGTTTGGTGCCTTTTCCGAGGAAATGGCAGCTTACCTTCAAGCGGCCGTGGCCACGCGCCTGAATATCATCGTGTCGGGCGGGACGGGCTCGGGTAAGACGACGACGTTGAACGCTTTGTCCTCGTTCATCGACAATGACGAACGCATCCTGACAATCGAGGATACGGCGGAACTTCAACTGCAACAGATCCATGTCGGCCGAATGGAAAGCCGCCCGCCCAACGTGGAAGGCAAAGGCGAGGTGAGCCCGCGCGACTGTCTGAAAAACGCGCTGCGGATGCGCCCGGACCGGATTATCGTTGGTGAAACGCGTGGCGAAGAAGTGATCGACATGTTGCAGGCCATGAACACCGGCCACGACGGATCAATGACCACGATCCACGCCAACAACGCCCGTGATGCCATCAGCCGTCTGGAAAACATGGTGGCCATGGCAGGGATCGAAATGCCGCTCAAGGCGGTGCGCAGTCAAATCGCATCCGCTGTGCATCTGATCGTGCAGGCGTCGCGTTTGCAAGACGGCTCGCGCCGGATGACGTCGATCACCGAAGTCACCGGCATGGAGGGCGAAGTTATCTCGATGCAGGAAATCTTTCGGTATCAGCGTGTTGGCCTGACGCCGGACAACAAGATCATCGGCCACTTCACTGGCACGGGTGTGCGCTCGCACTTCTCCGAGCGGTTCCGCCTTTGGGGCTATGACCTGCCCTCGACCATTTATGAACCCATCGCTGCGGAGTAAGACAGATGTCAATCAGTGCAGAACCGATCATCTATGCAATGATCTTCGTGGCGGTTCTTGTCGTCGTTGAAGGGATTTACCTGACCGTTTTCGGGCGCTCGATCAGCCTGAACAACCGGGTCAATCGCCGACTTGAGATGCTGGACAAGACCGGCAATCGTGAAGAGGTCATGGAAAAGCTGCGCAAAGAGATGGAACAACATCTCAAGGCGCGCAACATTCCGATCTACTCGATCCTGTCCAAGAAAGCCCAGAAAGCCGCAATCGCCTTTACGCCCCAGCAATTGATCCTACTGATGGTCGGCGTCAGCATCATGGCATTTGCCGGGCTGACCATTGGGACAGCCACCGGCATTGCTGTGCGCGCCCTTGTGTCGGTTGTCTTTGGTGTCGGCGGCGTGTTCGTCTGGATCAACATGAAGGCCAACAAGCGCATGAACATGCTGGAAGAACAACTGCCTGACGCCATCGAGCTAATGGTGCGCAGCCTGCGGGTTGGGCATCCGTTCTCATCGGCGATTGGTATTGTTTCAAACGAAATGGCCGATCCTTTGGCAACCGAATTCGGCGTTATTGCCGATCAGGCCGCGTATGGCCGCGACATGGGCGAGGCGCTCAAGGAAATGGCGGCACGGCTCGATATGCAGGATCTGCGCTTTCTTGCTGTGGCCGTGACGATTCAGCAGCAATCGGGCGGCAACCTTGCCGAAATCCTTGATGGTCTGGCCAAGGTAATCCGCGCACGGTTCCGGCTCTTCCGCCGTGTCAAGGCGATCACCGCCGAGGCGAAATGGTCGGGCAAGTTCCTGTCCGGATTCCCGATCCTGGCGCTGATCGGGATTCAGATCATCGACCCTAATTACTATAATGACGCGATGGCGCACCCATTCTTTATTCCGGCCTGTTTGGTGGTGGGCACGTTCCTCATCGTGAACCTGATCGTCATGCGCGCGCTTGTCGACATCAAGGTCTGAAGGGAAAATCGTGATGCAGTTCCTAACACAAATTCAAGATCGCCTGACCGAGGCCCTTGGCCCCTTTGGCCCGATTATCGGCGTCGGGACACTTGGTATTCTGCTGATCCTGATCGTGATTCCGATCATGATCAAAGACTCCAAGGATCCCCTTGAAAAGCTCAAGCGCGACCAACGTGATCAGGCGACGTCCAATAATACCACGGGCCCGCGCCTTCGGACGAACCAGCGCAATCAGAAGCTGGACAAATACGCCAATTTCCTTGAGCCGCAGGACGACAAACAGTTTTCACAGATCAAGCTGACGCTTGTGCAAGCCGGCTACCGTGGTCGTGATGCGGTGCGCTATTTCTATTTTGCACAATTGGCACTGGCGCTTGGCCTTTTGACACTTGGCGTCATCTACTACTTGCTGTTCGTCTCGGGCGAGGAAAGTTCCGCCAAAGAAGCTGTGGCCTATATCCTTGGTCCGGCGGGCGTTGGGTATATCTTGCCGAAATACTGGGTCACCAAGCGGCAGCAAAAACGCCAAGAAGAAATCTCGGACGGCTTTCCAGATAGTCTCGACATGATGTTGACCTGCGTCGAGGCCGGTCAGTCGCTGGATCAATCGATCATCCGCGTCGCAAATGAAATCGAGGTTTCTTATCCGGCGCTTGCCGAAGAATACCAGATTGTCGCGCATCAGATCAAAGCGGGCCGTGACAAGCCCTCGGTTCTGAACGAAATGGCCGAACGATGCGGTGTGCAGGATATCTCAAGCTTCGTGACGGTGCTTGTTCAATCGCAAACCTTCGGCACCTCGATCGCCGATGCGTTGCGGGTCTATGCGGGCGAAATGCGTGACAAACGCGTCATGCGCGCCGAGGAAAAAGCAAACAAGCTGCCAACCAAGATGACATTGGCCACCATGATGCTTACAGTGCCCCCACTGTTGATCATTCTTGTCGGCCCGTCGGTTCTGGGGATCATGGAACTGTTCGCGATGGCCGGTGGTTAAATACGGGGCATAATGACAAAAGCAGCGGCTTTGGTTGCAGTCTGCACTGTCCTGGTGGCCTGTAGCGGCAACCAGGACATTTCTCGTGAAAATCCCTTTGCGCCGGGGGTGTCGCAACGCGGCGAGGCGGTGGATGGCATGCTTGTCGGGCACCGCCTGATGGCTGCCGGGGAATACGATTTGGCTGTCGATGCGTTTTCCCGCGCCGCCCTGACGGACGGCATGACCGCCGAAGTACTGGCCGGTCTTGGAAGCGCACATCTGGGCATGGGACAATTGGGCACCGCAGAACGTATGCTGCGCGAAGCCATAGACAAAGACGAAAACGCCCCTGAAATCTGGAACAACCTTGGCGTTGTCTTGATGGAAAAGGGCGAAACCGCCGAAGCTGCGCAGGTTTTTCGACGCGCCTATGCCTTTGACAATGGCGAAAGTGACGCAATTCGCGACAATTTACGCTTGGCTCTCGCAAAATCGGAAAAATCCTATTATGGTGAATTGCAAGAGCAAGACTACAAACTGGTGCGGCGTGGGAGTAGCGATTATCTGATCCGCCGCGTATCAGGTTGAGGCAAAGGCAGTAAAAGGACGCAAAAATGCGCCACCCTATCTATCTTTCCCTGTTCGTTGCGGGTGCGATGGCCCTGTCCGCGTGCGAGCAATCCAAAGGCAACGAAGTCGATCGCGCGTTTCAAGGCGTGAATGTCGTTGATGAAAACAACCTCAACGACGTGATGTTAAGCGTTGCAGACCCGAACGAAGCCGTTTCATATTTCCAACGCACCTTGGGGGAAAAGCCTGATCGGCTGGATTTGCAACGCGGGCTTGCCAAATCGCTGATCCGCGCCAAACGCCACACAGAAGCTGTCAGCGCGTGGAAAAAGGTGACTACCCATAAAGACGCAACCGACGAAGATCGCGTTGATTATGCGGATGCCCTGATCCGCAACAACGAATGGGACAGTGCCGACGCGGTACTTGATGCCATTCCGCCGACGTTTGAAACCTTCAAGCGCTACCGGCTTGAGGCGATGATCGCCGACAGTGACAAAGATTGGGAAAAGGCGGACAGTTTCTATGAAACCGCGGTTGGCCTGACCACCCGTCCTGCTGGCGTCATGAACAATTGGGGATATTCCAAGCTGACACGCGGTGATTTTGCTGCGGCTGAACGGTTGTTTGGCGATGCAATCCGGCAAGACGATTCCTTGTTTACCGCCAAGAACAACCTTGTGCTGGCCCGGGCGGCACAACAGAAATACGCGTTGCCCGTCATGCCAACCACGCAAACCGAGCGGGCCCAGTTGTTGTATACGATGGGGCTGTCCGCCGTGAAACAGGGCGACACCACGATCGGCAAGGGACTTTTGCGCGACGCAATCGAAACCCATCCCCAGCATTTCGAGGCCGCAGTTCGCAGTTTGCGCGCTCTTGAAGGCAATGTGACGAACTGAGCCACGCAGCGCCATGGCGGTTCATATCACGTCTGCGCAGGCCCTGTGGTTTCTGCCCTTTGTCCTTCCGATCTGCCTTTGGGTAGTCTGGAGCGACTTGCGTAGCATGAAGATCCCAAACAAGGCCGTGCTGGCCTTGCTCGCCGTGTTTGCCGTGATTGGGTTCATCGCGCTGCCGCTGGAGGATTATCCGTGGCGTTGGCTGTATTTTTTAATCGTTTTGACGATCGGCATATTTGCCAATGCTGCGGGCCTGATGGGTGCGGGCGACTCCAAATTTCTGGCAGCGGCCGCGCCTTTCATTGATCCCGGTGATTTGGCCCTGATCAGCATGATTTTCGCAACGAACACGGTTGCGTGTTATGTCACGCACCGCATTGTCAAACATTCACCATTGCGCGCCATGGCCCCGACTTGGGAAAGCTGGAGCAGTGGCAACAAATTCCCGATGGGGTTTGCCCTTGGCAGCAGCTTGGTAATCTATCTGGGGTTTGGGGCGGTCTTGGGACAGTAGCACCGCCAAGGCATTTTGCCCCGGCCCTGCCCGACACCCACCATAATTTCTGCACGTTTGAATGGCATGTAGAACCCTATGCGACCACGTCGCAGGCAAGAATGCAGACAAACCAATGGCGGGCGATTTCTGATGAATATGCAAGTGACACAGGGCGTGCAGCCCCCTCCTCCTCCAAGCGGCCTTGGCGAGATGAGGCTACCCGTCGTGATGATGCGAGACATCCTGATCAAGACGATGTTCCGCAAAAACATCGACACTGCCAGCGAACTGTCCGAGGCCATCTGCCTGCCGCGTGCCGTCACACAAGAACTGATCGATATCTCGCGTGAGCAAAAACTGGTTGAGGCCACTGGCACGCTCAACGCCACCTCGGGCGGCGAAATGGGCTATCAGTTGACGGATGCGGGCAAATCCCGCGCCCTCGATGCGCTATCGCAATCAGAGTATTTCGGCGCAATGCCGGTGCCTTTGGATGTGTACCGCGAACAGGTCAAACGGCAATCCATCCGCAACATCCAGATCACCCGCGACGAGCTGACGAATGCCATGGGCCATCTGGTTTTGCCCGACAGCTTGCTGGACCATCTGGGCCCGGCGGTTTCGGCGGGCCGGTCGATTTTGCTTTATGGCCCGCCGGGCAACGGGAAATCCAGTATTTCCAACGGCATTCGTGACGCCATGGGTGACAAGATTTATGTGCCGCGCGCGATTGAGTATGCCGGCCAGGTGATCACTGTTTACGATCCCATCGTGCATTCCAAGGCCGAGGTCGAAACCGATGACCCGAACAGCCTGCGCCGCAGACGCACCTTTGATACCCGCTATGTGCGCTGTGAACGGCCCACCGTGATCACCGGCGGTGAGTTGAGCCTTGAGATGCTGGATCTGGTCTACAACCCCACCGCGCGCACCTATCAGGCGCCTTTGCAATTGAAATCCACCGGCGGCATCTTCATCGTCGACGATCTTGGCCGTCAGGCCGAACCACCGCAAAGTCTGGTCAACCGCTGGATCGTTCCACTGGAAGAATCCAAGGATATTCTGGCCCTGCAATCGGGCGAAAAATTCGAAGTGCCCTTCGACACGCTGGTGATCTTTTCAACCAACTTTCACCCGAACGAGATTTTCGACCAAGCCGCGTTGCGGCGGATTTTCTTCAAGATCAAGATCGACGGACCCAATCAGGCAAACTTCCTCAAGATCTTTGCCATGGTCGCCAAGAAAAAGCAGGTGCCACTGGACGAGGCCGCGCTGGTCCATTTGCTCAAGGTCAAATATCCAACGATCGAAAACATTTACGCCAACTATCAGCCGGTGTTCCTGATTGATCAGATGATCTCGATCTGTGAGTTCGAGGGCATTCCTTATCAAATGACCCCCGACCTGATTGACCGGGCATGGGCCAACATGTTCGTCAAGGAAGAGACAATCATTCACTGATCCCACCGCGCGGCATTTCTTTTGCCGTGGGGCGCATTCACCTTCGCGAAAATTGGGTTATATCCCCGCTATGCGTGGTGTCCCCAAAACTTTTGCCGATTGGTTTGCAACGCGCGGGTGGCACATTCACCCGCATCAGCGCGATATGCTGGACCACGCGCAGGACCCGGCGACTTTGCTGATTGCGCCAACCGGCGGGGGCAAGACGCTGGCGGGGTTTTTGCCGTCACTGATTGAGCTGTCGTCGAAAACCACCGAACCCGGCGGGCTTCACACGCTTTATATCTCGCCGCTCAAGGCACTGGCCGCTGATATCAGGCGCAACCTTATGACGCCGATTGACGAAATGCGCCTGCCCATCCGGGTCGAAGACCGCACCGGCGACACCCCCTCCAGCCGCAAACGCCGCCAACGCGCGGACCCGCCGCATATCTTGCTAACCACACCTGAAAGTCTGGCCTTGCTGACCTCATACGAGGATGCCCCGCGGATGTTTGCCGGGTTACAACGCGTGATCATCGACGAGGTTCACGCCTTGGCCGAGTCAAAACGCGGCGACCAGTTGATGCTGGCCCTTTCGCGGTTGCAGGGCCTGTGCCCCGGCCTGCGCCGCGTGGGGCTGTCTGCCACCGTCGAAGACCCGCAAGCCATTGCATCCTTCATGAGCGGCGCCGCCGCCCCCTGCGCAATCCTACAGGCCGATCCCGGCCCTGATCCCGATATCGCAATGCTGGACACCGAAACGCCCCCGCCTTGGGCCGGAGGCGGTGCGGCCTATGCAATCCCAACTGTGCTAGAGCATGTGAAAGCCCATAAAACCACGCTGATCTTCCACAACACGCGCGCTCAGGCCGAGTTGTTTTTCCATAACCTGTGGCTGGTCAATGACGCGGCATTGCCCATCGGCATCCACCACGGCAGCCTTGACCGTCAACAGCGTGAACGGGTCGAAGCGGCCATGCAGCGCGGTGAATTGCGGGCCATTGTCTGCACCGGCAGTCTGGATTTGGGCATTGATTGGGGCGATGTCGACCTTGTCATCCAGATCGGCGCGCCAAAGAACGTCAAACGCCTTGTTCAGCGTATCGGGCGGGCCAATCATCGCTATAATGCGCCCTCCAAAGCCCTGCTGGTGCCCGCCAACCGCTTTGAGGTGGTCGAATGCCGCGCCGCGCTTCAGGCCGTGCGCGCTCATGATCTGGATGGTGATCCGCGCGGTCCGGGGCCGCTGGATGTTTTGTGCCAACACATCCTGATCGCGGCCTGCGCCGGACCGTTTGAGGCTGGGCAGTTGTATCACGAGGTCACACAGGCTGGGCCTTATACATCCCTGACGCAAGATGCCTTTGACGCCTGTTTGGACTTTTGCGCCACAGGCGGCTACGCGCTGCGCGCCTATGACCAGTGGCAGCGGCTGCAAAAACGACCTGACGGGATGTGGCAATTGCGCGATCCGCGCAGCGCCCGCCTGATCCGGATGAATATCGGCACGATCCAAGACACCGACACGCTAAAGGTGCGCATGCGCCGCGCCCGTGGCGGCAAACCGTTGGGCGAGATCGAAGAAGGCTTTGCCGCCTCACTGACCCCCGGCGATACCTTTCTGATCGGCGGGCAGATCGTGCGCTTTGACGCCCTGCGCGAAATGGTGGTCGAGGTCAGCCGCGACGCCGGGCGCACTCCGAAAATCGCCACTTTCATGGGAACGAAATTTGCCACGTCGACACAGCTGTCTGATCGCATTCTTGCCATGCTGGCGCAGGATGATTGGCCCGACCTTCCCGATCACACCCGCGATTGGCTGGACCTGCAACAACAGGTATCGCGTTTGCCCAGCAAGGGCCGCATCCTGATCGAAAGCTTCCCGCATGACCGGCGCGAGCATATCTGCGTTTATGGGTTTGCCGGTCGCAATGCGCAACAAACCCTTGGCCTTTTGCTGACCAAACGGATGGAGGAATTAGGGCTTGCGCCGCTTGGCTTTGTCGCCACCGATTATGCGACCTTGATATGGGGGCTTGAGCCGGTCTTGAGTGCGGAGGCGCTGTTCGACCCGACGGGCCTGCGCGACGGCCTAGACACTTGGCTGGCCGGTAACGCCCTGATCAAGCGGACGTTTCGTGCATCCGCCACCATCGCCGGGCTTATTCAGCGCAACATGCCACAGGCGCGAAAATCCGGGCGTCAGGCGACGTTTTCATCGGATATCCTGTATGACACACTGGTGAAATACGACCCCGACCACCTGCTGTTGGACATTACCCGCCAAGAAGCCATGCGCGGCCTGATCGACTTTGGCCGGATTGAGGACATGCTAAGCCGCAGTCGCGGTCAAACAACGCTACTACGACTTCCCCGCGTGACCCCGCTTGCCGCGCCATTGTTTCTTGAGGCCGGACGCACCCCAGTTAAGGGCGCCGCGCAAGAGCGGCTTTTGGAAGAAGAGACACGCAGGCTTATGCAGGCCGCCGGGTTGGAAACCTGAAGCTTGCATTCGGCGCGCTGTCGGGCCAAGCAGTCCCCATGACAGGCTATCAATTCACGTTCGCCGGTCAGGCGCTGACGGCCTTGGGGTCGGGGGCCTTGTTTCTGCCCGAACATCACCTGCTTTGCGTGTCAGACCTGCACCTTGGAAAATCCGAACGGCGCGCGCGTCAAGGCATGGCCCAATTGCCCCCCTACGAAACGCGCGATACGCTGTCGCGGCTGGAGGCGGACATAACCGCGACAAAGGCCACAACCATCATTTGCCTTGGCGACAGCTTTGATGATCGCGCCGCCGCCGAGGCACTTGGGGACGAAGAAAAGCTGTGGCTTAAAACCCTGCAAGCCGGGCGTAGATGGGTCTGGATTGAAGGCAATCACGACCCCGGACCATTGGATTTGGGCGGTATGCACGTGGCGGAGTTCATCCTTCCTCCGCTGACGTTTCGCCATATCGCACAGGTCGATCAGACCGGCGAAATTTCAGGGCATTACCACCCCAAGGCGTCGGTTCGAACGCGGGCGGGGACCGTGACACGACCCGCCTTTCTGACCGACAGCAACAAGATCATCTTGCCGGCCTATGGCACATATACCGGCGGGCTTTATGCGCATAGCAGCGTCTTGTCAGACCTTATGCAGCCAACGGCCCTAGCGGTTCTGACCGGATCACACCCGTTGCCTGTGCCGATGCCACGCCATCCGGGTCGCTAGCCTTTTTCGAAAACCGACAGCGTTTTTCGCGGCGGCCCGATGATCCCAGCCTCTTCCAAGTTGGGGCGGTATTTGCGGCTCACCGGGACGCGATCCCCATTTGACAGAACCACAAATGGCTTATGCGCAATCTCGCGGTCGACCTCGGTGATCCCGGATCGGGCAACCCAATGTGACCTGTGAACGCAATATCCTTCGACCGGCTCCATTTCATCAATTGCATCCACCAGACGCATTCTGATCGTTGTGGTGCCTTGATCGGTGACAATGTCAACGTAATGATCCTTGGCGGTCAATCTCAACACTTGACCGCGGCGATCTTCTGAAAGCCTGCGCAATAAGCGCGGTTCATCCTGATCCGATCCGACAAACCCATCGTCGTTTAAAAGATATGCACCCGGCTCGTTCTGACATATCTGTCGGCGCACCACAAAGACCGCCACCGATATCAGAAACGTGTTCAGCATGACGTCCAAGATGTTCACCGGAAAGTCGACATCCGCGGGCTGAGACACCGTTCGGATCATCCAGACCACTGGCCCGAATGTCAGACCCATGGTCAGTGAGGCAAACATATCAAACGTCAGCGGCCGTTCAAATCCCACGACAAGCACTGCCAGGGCCCGCACAGCATAGCCAAAGAAGATTCCAATGCTGACGATCATCAGCCAATAGATCAGGCGCAGGGGCCAATGCATCGCCTCATAAGATCCGAAGGGGCCTGCTGTCGTGGCCAGCACAATTGAGATTGCCCAGATAAAGAATGTCAGCGGTGAAAATATGGTCGAATAGGTTTCCGAAAAAACAGCCCTGATTTCACCCGGTTTCAACTTTGAGCCTCACAATCGTCCTCGTACTAGCGCAGTTATAACGCGTCTGACGCGCGTGCCAAGCATTCACAAGCAACACAATTCAACCTAAGGTGACCAAAGTTAGAAAAACAATCAAAGATAGCCCAACCAGCATGGCAAACGATCCGGCAGAGAAAATCACAGCCAGCTTTCAAGCCCAAAGCATGATGGAAACACTTGGGGCACGTTTAACGCATATTTCTGAGGGCTTCGTCGAAATTCAAGCCCCCATACTGCCCGGCTGCCAACAACAACACGGGTTTGCTCATGCCGGCCTGACCTTTGCAATTGGCGACAGCGCCGCAGGCTACGCCGCGCTTTCAATGATGCCACCCGATCACGAAGTTCTCACCTCTGAAATGAAAATCCACCTGCTTTCACCGGGCCGAGGTGAGATTTTGATCGCCCGCGGTCGAGTGATCAAACCGGGGCGACGCTTGGTGATCGTTCAGGCCGATGTCTATGAACGCGCCGACGCCAAAGAAAATCATATTGCAATGCTCACTGGCACAATGGTGCCTTTGCCTCCCAATTAAAAAACCCGAGCGTTACGCCCGGGTTTTTCTTGGATCCTTCTTAAACGCAAGCCCTAGACCGTCAGGCCCTCGGGTTCTTCGAGGGTATTTGCGCGGCAGCAGGCGGTGAGGGTGTTGGCCAGCAGGCAGGCGATGGTCATCGGGCCGACGCCGCCGGGCACGGGGGTGATGGCACCGGCCACCTCGGCGCAGCTGGCGTAGTGGCAATCGCCGACCAGC
>DATFJQ010000176.1:0-9734 GCA_035269125.1 Roseovarius sp. | reverse complement strand
AGGCGCGACCCCACGATAAATGTGGCCGGTTGTCACCTCTTTCGGGGCCACCCCGCGCAGATAGAACAGCGCAAAGCCGAACGGCGGCGTCAAAAAGCTGGTTTGCAGGTTCACCGCGATCATGATCGTCACCCATTTCGGATCGAACGTGCCGCCATAGATGACAGGCCCGACGATCGGCACAACGATGTAGATGATCTCAAGAAAATCCAGAACAAAGCCCAGAATGAACAGCACCAGCATCACGATCAGAAAGACTTTGTACTCGTTGTCAAAGCTGCGCAGGAACTGCTGGATGTAATGCTCACCCCCGAACGAGATGACCACCAAGTTCAATAATTGTGACCCGATCAGGATGGTAAACACCATCGACGTCACCTTGGCCGTTTCACGCACCACAGGTGTCAGGATTCCGCCCGAGAACAAAACCCAGCAGGAATACAGCAGGCCGAACGCGGCATAGAGATAGGCCGCATAGGCCCCAAAGAACGCCAGCCAGCTTTCCAGCGGAACATCCTCATGGTTGATCCGCAGATCAAAGTTGATGCCCAGCAGGATCGAGATGATGATCGCGAAGGTCGACCAGATGATCACCATGGCCGAGCGGTCGATATCCTTGAGCCTGCGATAAGCCGCCAGCATGATCGCCCCACCGGCGCCAAGCGCCGCCGCCGGGGTCGGGTTGGTAATGCCCCCAAGGATCGAGCCCAAAACCGCCACGATCAACACCAAGGGCGGGAACACGACACGGATCAGATCGTTTTGCGCAAGGCGCTTGGCCGCGTGGGTGCAGCCATAAAGCGCCATGGCATAGGGTATCGCCAAGATCACCAAAGACAGGCCCGAACTGGTTGAGGGGGCGATCAGCGCGATATCGGCCAAAAGGCCAAGAACAACGCCCAAGGCCCCTATTAAAAGCGGCGCAGGCGACGCCGATGGGCTGACCCCGCGCGCCACAGCAAGCGTTAGACCCAACAGCAGCATGATCGTTGCAACCCCGGTGCCGATCGGTGCGGCATTGGCCTCTTTCTCGGCCACAAGCTCGGTGATCTGCTCAGGTGTCAGGCGTTTGCTTTCTTCCAGCCCGCCGGACTCTTCGATGGCGGTTTGCTGTGCCACGGCCTCGTCCCAAGCGTCTTGGCCATGCAATTCGATCATCGACGCTTTGCATTCCGCGCCGACATTGGTGCGCAGGGCCGCAGCCTGCCCCCGGTCGGTAAAGCTGTCGACCTGCAAGTTTTGCGAGCCGATGATGTTCACCTGCCCCAAAAGCAGCATCCCCGCGATCAGCGCCACCGGCACACCGAGGAACCACGTGAAGGCCTCGCCGCGTGTGATCGGCTCGCTATTGGCGCTGCCCAACTCGACCGCAGGCGCACGCTTGGGATTGAACAGCGCGTAACCGAACGCGTAAAGCGCATAGAGCAACGCCAGCAATATGCCCGGCAACAACGCCGCTTGAAACAATGTGCCCACTGACACAACAGCCGGTTCGCCCAGATAGGTCAGCGCATCCGAACAGCCCGCAGTTTGCGCCCGCGCTTCTTGTGCCGACGAATACAAATCCCCCGCCAAGGTGCCCAGTAGAACGATCACGATCGACGGCGGTATGATCTGGCCCAACGTGCCGCTGGCCGCGATCACGCCGGTGGCGATCTCAGGGCTGTAATTGTTGCGCAACATGGTGGGCAGGCTCAGCAAGCCCATGGTCACGACCGTGGCCCCCACGATTCCGGTTGAGGCCGCCAGAAACGCGCCGACCACCACAACCGACACGGCCAGACCGCCGGGCAGCGGGCCAAAGACACGCGCCATGGTGGTCAGCAGATCGTTGGCGATTTTAGAGCGCTCCAGCGTGATGCCCATCAAAACGAACATCAAAACAGCCAGCAGCGTTTCAATCGACTGTCCGGCCAGCACGCGCTCGTTGATGCGGTTGACGATGAAACTGACGTTGCGGTCAAGCGCCACTTCCCAGCCTTGCGGGAACACGGGCAGCCCGACGCGGGGCAAATCAGGATATCGGAAGGTAGATATGGTTTCGGGGCGAACGCCCGTGCCCACCAACGCATCATAGGCTTGGCTAGAGGTGTCGATGGCCTGATGGATCAGCAAACCTGCGCTGTCCATCGCGGCAATGATACCAAATGAGATAACTCCCGCGCCACCAATGGCAAACGCCACCGGGAAGCCCGACAAGATGCCCCCAAAGAGGCACAGAAAGACGATGATCAGGCCGATTTCGACGCCATCAAGTCCGAATAACATACGATGCTGCCCCTTTAATGAGTGCCCTCAAAGGCTTCTTCACCTTCGCCAAGGCTATCCTTGTCGAGATATTTACCGGCGCTGTCCTCACCTTCTTTCCATTCCAGATACGACCGATAGAAGAACGCGATCGCATGCAGGAAAATCATGGCAGCGAAGGCCACCAGCAGGATTTTGAAGAGGAAATAGGCGTTGAACCCATTTGGCGAAAAGCCAATCGTTTCCACGTTCCAGCGCAGGGCGCGGGATTTCATCAGCAACCGATCCAGCGTGTCGCTGGCCGACGGGTTGGGCACGATCAGGTGACGCCACATAAAGAACCAGCCATACAGCCAGATCAGCACCGCCATCGGCATCATGAACACCAGCGATCCGACCATGTCGATCACCTTTTTGGTGCGAAACCGGACGGCGGAATAGACCAGATCAACCCGCACATGCCCGCCCTGCACAAAGGTGTAGGTTGCACAAAGTGTGACGACCAAGGCATTGTAAAGCTTCAGTTCTTCGGCCCACCAGCTGATGTCCATTTCCAGCGGAATACCAAAGCCGATCACGATATCTGGCCGGGCAAAAATCCGTTGCAGGAAGACAATGATGATCTGCTGGATCACCATCAACAGGCCAGCCCATGCAAAAAAGCGGCCCACCGTGTTTGCGAAGCCTTCCAGCACCCGCACACAGCCCCACATGACGTTGTTTTTCCACAAGCCGACGGCGGTGATCACAAGGAAGGCCGTAAAGACAACGAAAAAGAATTCCGACGAGCCGCCATAATAGACAAAGCGCATGATGGCTTCTTTGTCGGACCAGTCCAGCCACAACTGCGGATGCGTCAGGGCATAGCCCAGATTATAGAAGGCAAAGCCGATACCGCTGAACAACCCGACGATCATGTCAACCAAGGCGCTCAAGGCTCCGGTCGAGGCTGGTTCATCCATAAGCTGAATCCTTGGCTGTTTTTTAATCCGTTATCTCAGGCGCGGCGACAGGTATGTTTCGCACACTGGATGTCTCGCACACCGAAAGATCCGCGCCCCGGTTCCGAAGACCGGGGCACGGCATTTTATGATCAAGCTGAGATTACAGGCCCATCACACGGTTACGCTGTGCGGCGAACTCACCTTCCGAGCGGCTGCCCCAAGCGGCAGATCCCTGCAAGGACGCCATGAAGCTGTCATGACAGGTCTTGTAGAGATCATCGCCAAGCGGCTCTTCAACCACTTCCTTGGCCGCTGCACCAAAGGCATCCCAGATTTCATCCGAGAAGTTCATCAGCTTGACACCACCCGACTGAAGACGCTGCAACGCGGCCGCGTTGTTGGCCATGAACAGAGCCATTGTCCACGAGTTCGAGGCGCGTGCCGCGTTCTCGACGATGCTCTGCTGTGCCGGTGTCAGGCTTTCATAAACATCCAGGTTCATGTTCATATTCAGGTTCGGGCCGGGCTCATGGAAACCGGCGGTGTAGTAGAACTTGGTAATTTCCTGGAAACCAGCCTTTTCATCGGCCCACGGCCCGATCCATTCGGTCCCATCAATCGCGCCCGATGCAAGCGCCTGATACACCTCTGCGCCGGGCAGGTTCTGAACCGATGCGCCCAGTTTGCCCAACACCTGACCACCTTGGCCCGGCATCCGGAACCGCAGGCCTTGGAAGTCTTCGACGCTGTTCATCTCTTTCGAGAACCAGCCACCCGACTGCGGGCCGGTATTACCGGCGGGGAAGCTTTTCAGGCCGAAGATCGAATACACTTCATCGGCCAATTCGCGGCCACCATCATGCGTGAACCAGTTGTTGAATTCCTGGAACGTCATGCCGAAGGGCACCTGGCTGAAGAACGACAGCGCGGGGTGCTGGCTGAGGAAGTAGTAATCCACACCGTGGAACAAATCGGCCTGACCGGCGGTCACGGCATCGAACACCTCGAAGGCGCCGACAAGTTCGCCAGCGGCTTTCAGGTCGACGGTCAGCGCGCCGTCGGTCATGGCGGTGATGGCATCGGCGCAGTATTGTGCACTGTCATGCACACCGGCCAGACCACGGCCCCAGGTCGTCACCATGGTCAGGGTGCGTTTGCCTTGGGCATAGGCGGGCGCGGCCAGCGTCGTGGCTGCGGCCGCTGCGGTCCCGCCAAGCGCGGTATTTTTCAGAAAAGAGCGTCGATCCATAAATTTGTTCCTCCCAGAGTGATTTAGAGTGAACCCGACACGAACGGTCGAGCGCACGTATCAGTTCAAGCAGCGTCAGGGTAACCGCACATTCCGCCATAGAAAATACCTAGAACTAAGGATTAGCGCCGGTTTGTTAGAAAAATTGGATCCCAAAGGGGTCAAACAAGGCGCGAAGCACCCTGAAAGACGAATGCACTGTGACAAGACACCACATAATGCCATTTTTTTCGGCATTTGTTAGCGCGCGCGTCTGCGCGCGTCTGCGCGTGCTCAACGCGTGCGATTCCATGACAGCCCGTCCCGCAGCCTCCGGGCGCGCACAAAACGCGAATCGCAAATCCTAAAAGACCGGGCCGACACATTCTGACGGCAGACATATCGGGCACCTTCCCACGGCACCGTCATCAGCGCGGGTGACATCCCCAAGATCCACTAATTCCCGCAAAGCACAAAGGCAGATTACGTATTTTGCGCTTCGCACGCAATAAATGGAAAGAAATCACCCCCAATTGCGACATTAATGCTGGAAAATGCGGTTGACGCCCCCTTTGACTGCCCATAAGGTCACGGCCACACAAAGTAAGGAGTCTCCCGCTATGGGACCTTTGATTGTAGTCGTAGGAACGAGGCGCATGGGCCGGTAACGGACGCCATAAAGGTACCCCATGCGCCCCCGTCTTACCGGGGGCTTTTTTGTGCGAATGAACATTGACGTCATGAACGGAGCAAACACAATGACACGTCAGATGACCGGAGCGAAAATGGTGGTTCAGGCCCTCAAGGATCAGGGTGTGGACGTCGTATTCGGATACCCTGGCGGGGCTGTCCTACCGATTTATGACGAGGTATTTCAGCAAAACGATATTCGGCACGTTTTGGTGCGCCACGAACAAGGCGCTGTGCATGCCGCCGAGGGCTATGCCCGGTCGACCGGCAAACCCGGTGTTGCGCTTGTCACGTCCGGCCCCGGCGCCACAAACGCGGTGACCGGCCTGACCGATGCGCTGATGGATTCGATCCCGATCATCGTGCTGTCTGGTCAGGTGCCAACCTTCATGATCGGCAACGACGCCTTCCAAGAGGCCGATACCGTCGGCATCACCCGGCCCTGTACGAAACACAATTGGCTGGTCAGCGACACCAAGAACCTGTCGGATACCATCCATCAAGCGTTCCATGTTGCCACCTCGGGCCGCCCCGGCCCGGTTCTGGTCGATCTGCCCAAGGACGTGCAGTTTGCCAGCGCCGACTATGTGCCGCCGCAAAAAGCCAAGACCGACCATTATCAACCGCAGGTCAAGGGCGACATGGACGAGATCGTCGAGCTGGTCGAAGCACTGGAAGTGGCCGAGCGGCCGATCTTCTATACCGGCGGTGGCGTGATCAATTCAGGCCCGGCGGCCAGCCAATTGCTGCGTGAACTGGTCGAAGCCAGCGGCGTGCCGATCACCTCGACCCTGATGGGGCTTGGCGCGTATCCGGCGAATGGCAAGCATTGGCTGGGGATGCTGGGAATGCACGGCCTTTATGAGGCCAACATGGCGATGCATGGCTGTGATCTGATGATCAATATCGGTGCGCGCTTCGATGACCGGATCACCGGGCGTCTTGATGCCTTCAGCCCGAATTCGAAAAAGGCCCATATCGACATTGATCCCAGTTCGATTAACAAGGTCATCAAAACAGATATCCCGATCATCGGCGATATTGGCCATGTCCTTGAGGACGTTTTGAAAGTCTGGAAGTCGCGGGGCCGCAAGGTAAACCGCGAAGCCCTGCAAAAATGGTGGGCGCAAATCGAAGAGTGGCGCAAGGTTGACTGCCTGTCGTTCAAACAATCGGGCAAGACGATCAAACCGCAACACGCCCTGCAACGCCTTGAGGAACTGACCAAAAATCATGATCGCTATATCTGCACCGAGGTCGGTCAGCATCAGATGTGGGCGGCGCAGTATCTTGGGTTCAACGATCCCAACCGCTGGATGACCAGCGGCGGCCTTGGCACCATGGGCTATGGCTTTCCGGCGTCGATCGGTGTGCAAATGGCCCACCCTGACAGTCTGGTGATCAACGTCGCGGGCGAAGCAAGCTGGCTGATGAACATGCAAGAAATGGGCACAGCGGTGCAATATCGCCTGCCGGTCAAACAGTTCATCCTGAACAACGAACGGCTTGGCATGGTGCGTCAGTGGCAAGAACTGCTGCATGGGGAACGCTATTCCTCCAGCTGGTCCGAGGCCCTGCCCGATTTCGTCAAGCTGGCCGAAGCCTTTGGCGCCAAGGGTATCCTGTGCGACGATGCCGCCAATCTGGACGACGCGATTATGGAGATGCTCGATTACGATGGGCCGGTGATCTTTGATTGTTTGGTTGAAAAGCATGAAAACTGCTTCCCGATGATCCCCTCGGGCGAGCCGCATAACAAGATGCTGCTTGGCGAGGCCTCAACCAAGGATGCCATCAAAGAAGGCGGCGCGGTATTGGTTTGACCGTTTCGGGGTGCGCAGTAAATGCGCACCCTACCCCATCCCTCGTAGGGTGCGCATTTACTGCGCACCATCCATCAAGGAACAAGAACATGTCAGCCCTGCAAATCAAAAAAGGCTCGTCCAAGCATTCGGCCTATAACCTTCGCCCCAACTTCTCGGATGTCACCGAAACCCACACACTAGCGGTGATGGTGGATAACGAACCCGGCGTTCTGGCGCGGGTGATCGGCCTGTTTTCGGGGCGTGGCTACAACATCGACAGCCTGACCGTGGCCGAGGTGGATCACACCGGCCACACCAGCCGTATCACCATCGTCACCACCGGCACCCCGCAGGTGATCGAGCAGATCAAGGCGCAACTGGGCCGCATCGTCCCGGTTCACGAGGTGCACGACCTGACAGTCGAAGGCCGCGCCGTTGAACGCGAACTGGCCTTGATCAAGGTCGAGGGCGAAGGCGAAAAACGGGTCGAGGCGCTGCGCCTTGCCGATATTTTCCGCGCCAACGTGGTCGACAGCACCTTGGGCAGTTTCGTCTTTGAAATCACCGGCACCCCTGACAAGATCGAAGCTTTCGCCGAGCTGATGCGCCCGCTTGGCCTGTTGGAAATCGCCCGCACCGGTGTTGCCGCCCTGTCGCGCGGCACCTGAGGCCCCTGAGGGCGGCGCGGCCCGGCATTTCGCCCCAGCACGTCGCCCGAAGGAAACTTGCGTCGCGAATTGGCGGTTAAACGACCGGAATTTCTGTTTTGGGGAAAGTAGACCCGCAAAACAGGAGACCGCAGCCATGACGGATACCGTGACCGATCTGTCCAATGTCCGGACCAGCGTTGAAAACGCCAACGGCCTGCCAAACGCGCATTACATCAACCCTGTCGTGTTCAACGAAGAAAAGCAGGCTCTGATCTTTTCGCAATGGGCCGGTCTGGCTGTCGCGGCGGATGTCCCCGAACCGGGCGATGCCGTGCCCATGGAATTTCTGGGCATGCCCTTGTTACTGCTGCGCGACAAGGATGGCGATGTGCGGGTCTTTCAGAACATCTGCCGCCACCGGGGCATGATTCTGGTCGAAGAGCCGCGCAAGATCGAAGGTGCCATTCGCTGCCCCTATCATTCGTGGTGCTATTCGACCAAAGGCGATCTGGTGGCCACCCCGCATGTGGGCGGGCCGGGCCATAACACGCACGACGCGATCAAGCGCAACGATCTGGGCCTGATCGAAGTGCGCAGCCATATCTGGCGGGATGTGGTCTGGATCAATGTCTCGGGCGATGCCCCCGCGTTCAAAGACGCGATGGCCGATGTCATGCAACGCTGGCGCGAATTTGAACTGCCCCTCTATCATGGCGGCCACGACAGCCGCTTTACCCTTGAGGTGCAGACCAACTGGAAACTGGCCGTCGAGAACTACTGCGAAAGCTACCACTTGCCGTGGGTCCATCCCGGCCTGAACAGCTATTCCAAGCTGGAAGATCACTACAACATCGAAAAACCCGGCGAATATTCCGGCCAAGGCACGATGGTGTATCGCCAATTGACCAATGAAAACGGCGAAACCTTTGCCGATTTTGCCGATGTCGGCTCGAAATGGAACGAACAGGCCGAATATATCGCCGTTTACCCCAACGTCTTGTTGGGCACGCATCGCGATCATGCCTTTGCCATCATTTTGGAACCGAAAGGCCCAGAAACAACGGTTGAACATATCCACCTGTACTACGCCGTTTCCAACAGCGACGAAGGCTTGCGCATGCGCAATACCCAGCTTTGGAAAACCGTGTTCGAGGAAGATATCTTTGTCGTCGAAGGTATGCAAAAAGGCCGCCACGCCGATCAGTTCGACGGCGGGCGCTTTTCGCCGGTGATGGACAGCCCCACGCATTGCTTCCACGATTGGGTCGCGTCCAAGGTCGAAACCCACCGCGCCAAAGCGAGGGCCGCAGAATGAAAGACCTTGATACACGTATGATTTCCGCACACGACGCGCGGGATCGTATCGCCCTGATCAAGCTTTACGCCGAGGCCGCCGATTGTGCGAATGCGTTGGATGCGTCATGCTTTTACCTGACTCACGCCTATATCTTCGCGCTAGAGGCTGGCGCGCCTGAGGCCAAGGCCCTGCATGCGCGCCTTAAGGCCGAGGGCCGCGAAGCCTGATTGCCCGGATAGCTCAACCCCTGAAAGGCCTACTTTAGGGGGGCCTTTCAGGTGCGTTTGGTCAGCTTCAGCCAAATCCCATCCTTGCCGCGCACCGTCAGATGCGCCACCGGCATCGCGGGGCGTTCCGCGATAGCCTCGAACCGATAGGCCCGCACCAACAACGCCAGCAACAACACACCTTCGATCATCGCAAACCCCGCCCCCGGACACACCCGTTGGCCCGTCGAAAACGGCATATAGGCACAGCGCAGCCCGTCGCGCCCATTGGCGGTGACAAACCGCGCCGGATCAAACGCATCGGGGTTGTCCCAAATCCGTTCGTGGCGGTGCTGATGCCATGGGCTAAGGACAATTTGCGCGCCTTGCGGCACCCCGCGATCACGGAAATGCTCGGGACAGGCGGCTTCGCGCACCATCATCGGCACGGGCGGATAAAGACGCAGCGCCTCGCGAAACACATCACGGGTGGTTTTCAGCTTGCCGATATCGCCAAACCCCGGCGCGCCCTGTGGCATCACATCTGCAATCTCAGAGACGATCTTGTCTTGCCAGTCCGGGTATAGCGCCAACAGATACAGCGCCCACGCCAAGGCCGACGCACTGGTCTCATGGCCCGCCAGAAAAAAGATCGCCACATGATCAA
>DATFJQ010000175.1:0-7570 GCA_035269125.1 Roseovarius sp. | reverse complement strand
CGGTGTATCGCGGAAATAGGCGGCCAAGGCGGCCACCTTGGCGTTGGTTTTGGTGGTTTGGTCAATGGTGGAGAATAGGGCGGCAAAGCGTTTCATTCGCTTGCGGCCTCATCCAATGTTTCGCCGGTGAACTCGGTTGGGACGACTTGGGCGTTATAGCCTTGCGTGTTCAGCCACCGCTTGAAGATATCCGTGTAACCATGCGTCACATATATATTTTCCGCGCCCGTTTCCTTGATCGCCATATTCAGCCCCGCCCAATCGGCGTGATCCGAAATAACAAACCCCCGATCCGCCGCGCGCCGCCGCCGCACGCCACGCAGGCGCATCCAGCCACTGGCAAACCCGGTCGAGGCGGGGCGAAACCGGCGCGCCCATGTGCTGTTCAATGCGCCGGGGGGTGCGATGATCAGGGCACCGGGATGGTCGCGCGCTAGCGTGTCTGGGGTGACTTGGATCGTTTCGGGTAATTGCAGCCCTTGGCCCCGCAAAACCGCATTGGTGTTTTCGACTGCGCCGTGCGTCAGGATCGGCGCGATGTCCGGGTCAAGCAGGGACAGAACCCGCTGCGCCTTGCCAAGGGAATAGGCCCCTAACAGGCTAAAGGCCCCCTGCGCCGCATTGTTGGCCCACCATGCGTTGATCTCGGCCGCGACCTGATCTTCGCTTGGCCAGTTGAATACCGGCAGGCCAAAGGTGCATTCGGTGACAAAGCCATGACAGCGCAGCGGTTCAAACGCCGTGCTCAGGCGGTCGGGTTCGGTTTTGTAATCGCCCGAGACCACCCAGACCTCGCCGTTGACCTCGAGTCTGATTTGCGCCGATCCGGGCACATGGCCCGCCGGATGAAACGAGACTTGCGCGTCGCCGATTTGGCGCAGCTCGCCATAGGCTACAGTTTCAAGGGGTATATCCCCAAGTCTATGGCGCATCACAGGGGCGGCCATGTCTGTTGATAGGTAGCGTTGGTGGCCGGGGCGGGCGTGATCGGCGTGGCCATGGGTAATCAGGGCGCGATCGACCGGTTGCCAGGGGTCAATGAAAAAATCCCCGGCTGGGCAGTAAATGCCTTGTGGTTTGAATTCCAGCACCATGCCGCAACAATAGCGCTTGCAGAATGATCGGCCAGCCTCTTGCACCGGACGGATCAGCGGATATTCTGCGACCCGAATGGATAGGGGATAGATCATGCGGTTCGTCAGATACGGAGAGCCGGGGCAAGAGCGACCGGGGATGTTGGATGCCGAGGGACGCTTGCGCGACCTGTCGGGCGTGGTGCCGGATTTGGCAGGCGCGGTTTTGGGCAAGCTGCCCAATATTGACCCCAACGGCCTACCACTGGTCGAAGGCGCGCCACGTCTTGGCCCGCCGGTTGGTCAGGTTGGCAAATTCATCTGCATCGGGCTGAACTATTCGGATCATGCCGCAGAACTGGGTGCGACACCGCCGGATCATCCCGTGGTTTTCATGAAAGCCACTTCGGCGATCTGTGGACCCAACGACACAATCCTGATGCCGCGCGGATCGGAGAAAACCGATTGGGAGGTCGAACTGGCCATCGTGATCGGCAAGCCGGCCAAATATGTGTCCGAGGCCGATGCCATGGACCATGTGGCCGGTTTCTGCATCGCCAATGATGTGTCTGAGCGCAGCTTTCAGATGGACCTGTCCGGTCAGTGGACCAAGGGCAAAAGCGCTGACACGTTCGGCCCGATCGGGCCATGGTTGGTCACCCCGGACGAGATGGGCGATCTGGACGATCTGGATCTTTCGCTTGAGGTGAACGGAGAGCGGATGCAAACCGGCAGCAGCCGCTATATGATCTTCTCGATCCCGTTGATCGTGTCACATCTGAGCCATGTCATGAGCCTGCACCCCGGCGACGTGATTGCCACCGGCACTCCGCCCGGCGTGGGCATGGGTATGACGCCGCCACGGTTCCTAAGCGAAGGAGATGAGGTGGTTGCCAAAATCAGTGGTTTGGGTGAGCAGCGGCTGACAGTCGGTCGGGACGGCTGATCAGGCGGTTTCCGCCGTTTGGTCAACCCGGCCGGTGGCGCGGTCATAAAATGCGCCGATCTTGTCAAACACGTGGCAGCGCATCGCGGTGCTGTCCATCATCACCTCGTGGCGCCCGCCGTTGATGATCTCAAGCGCAGAGCCGGGCCAGCGGTTCATCCGGTCATATATACGATCCACATCGACGATATCCTCGTCGCTGCCCAGAACGGTCAGGCAGGGCAGGTTGGGTGAAGGCCGGCGCGCCAAGCTGCGGGTTTCTTTCAACGCTTCGTGCAACCAACGCAAGCTGGGGCCCCCCAACCCCAATTCAGGATGCGCATGGGCCTGCGCGATCATGTAATCATACATGCCACGGTCGCAGGTCAGTTTGTTGGTCTCGAACGGTTCGGTCAAAACATAATTATCCGGCGCCGTTCCGGGGGCATAAAGGTGCCCAACCCCCAGCCGTCGGCTGCCCCAAGACAGGGACCATGCCAGCGGCCTGAGCGATGACGCCATGCGAATCCCCCACATCGGCCCCGAAAACGCACAACTGGCAATGGGCAAACCGTCCATCGCAGCCCGCAACCCGATGCAGCCGCCCATGGAGTGGCCCAAAAGGTGCCAAGGCCGGGGCAAATCCAGCGCTTTGGCGGCGGCCATCACGGCCGTCACATCGCGCTGGTAGTCGGTGAAATGCATGACATGGCCTGACATCGGATCATCCAATATCCGGTCGGCCAGCCCTTGGCCGCGCCAATCCACGGCAAGCGTTGCATAGCCGCGCTGCGCGAAGTCGTGCGCGGCGCGGCCGTATTTCTCGATATACTCGGTGCGGCCGGGGAACAGGAGAACAGTGCCCTTCGCCGCCTCTTTGGACCAGACGCCGACGCGAATCCTTAGACCATCATCGGCTGTCAGCCACCATGCTGCGCCACCCTCTGGGCCATCGTCGATATCCGCAAAGAAAGGCGCGCGCTCCATCAGGCCAGCACGCTGCCCAGTTTCATCGCCATGCCCATATCGCCATCGACGGTCAATTTGCCGGACATAAACGCTGCGGTCGGGTCCATGTCGCCATCAAGGATGGCCTGAAACGTGTCGGCATCCGCCGTCAGGGTCACGTCAGCCTCGTCATCCGAGGCGCGGGCACCGTCCGAATCGATCACGATCGCGCCTTCGCCCTCGATTTGGAATTTCGCCGAGCCGTCGAAATCGCCGCTGATCTTGTCGTTGAGGGCCGTCACGGCCGCTGTGATGGTGTCGCTCATAGGGGTCTCCTCCTGCTTTTGCCGCACCGGGGGGTGTGCAACCCGGCGTCAAACGCTACAATCAATGGGGTTATGAGCGTAAAACATCCACATCTCAATCGTACCGTTGCGGCATTTTTGGCTGTAGTCACGTTTTCCCTACCAGCGGCAGGGCAAGATCGGGCGCCGCTGGACGACCTGTTTGACCGACTGGAACAGGCCCAGCCTGCCGATGCCCGTCGCGCCGAACGCGATATCGAACACGCTTGGGCGCAATCAGGGTCGGCGGCGATGGACCTTTTGCTGGACCGGGGACGTGATGCGTTGGAGGCTGGCGATTCGCAGGCCGCGATCGACCATTTCAGCGCCTTGATCGATCATGCGCCGGATTTTGCCGAAGGCTGGCACATGCGATCGGTCGCGTTTTCGCGGGTTGGGCGCTATGGCTTGGCGCTGGCCGATATCGAACGGGCACTGGCGTTGAACCCGCGCCATTTCAATGCGATTTACGGGCTAGGGGTCATCTTGGAAGAGTTGAATCAGCCTGATTTGGCGCATCGTGCTTTTACCCGTGTCTTGGCTATACATCCCCATCACGAAGCCGTAACCAAGGCCTTGGAGAGACTGGACAGTCAGGTGGGCGGCTCTGCGCTGTGATTTGACCGAAACGGAGCAAGCCAATGGCCGAGCAGTCAAGAACCCTTGCGGTTCTGGGGCCGACGAATACGGGGAAGACCCATTTCGCAATCGAACGGATGCTGGGCTATCGGACCGGCGTGATTGGCCTGCCGCTGCGGCTTTTGGCGCGCGAGGTCTATGACAAGATCGTTGCGCTGCGCGGCCCGTCGGTGGTGGCCTTGGTTACCGGCGAGGAAAGAATTGTGCCCGAGCGGACGCAATATTGGGTCTGCACGGTCGAGGCGATCCCTGAAGGTTTGGGCGCGGATTTCGTGGCGATTGACGAAATTCAGTTATGCGCCGATCCCGAACGCGGCCATGTCTTTACCGACCGGCTGCTGCGTATGCGCGGCTTGCGTGAAACTCAGTTTCTGGGCAGCCACACCATGCGCGGTGCGATTGCGGCACTTGTTCCCGGCGTCGAGTTCCTGAGCCGTGAGCGAATGTCGCAACTTTCCTATGTAGGTTCGAAAAAAATAAGCAAAATGCCGCCCCGTAGCGCAATTGTGGGGTTCTCGGTTGATAATGTATATGCAATTGCCGAGTTGCTGCGCCGTCAAAAGGGCGGCGCGGCTGTGGTCATGGGCGCGCTCAGCCCGCGGAGCCGTAACGCACAAGTGGCGCTATATCAGAATGGCGATGTGGATTTTCTGGTGGCCACCGATGCCATTGGCATGGGTCTGAATCTGGATATCGATCACGTCGCGTTTTCGTCGCTGAGCAAATTTGACGGGCGCCGCATGCGCGCGCTGGCCCCGAACGAACTGGCGCAGATCGCAGGGCGTGCGGGACGTGGGATGAGCCATGGCACATTCGGTGTGACCGGAGAGGCGCCTGCGATTCCAGATGAGATGGCCCGTGCGATTACCGATCATCGTTTTGTCCCGATCCGCAAATTGGAATGGCGCAATGCCCGCTTGCCGTTTGCAGACCTCGATGCGTTGATCGGCGCGCTTGAGGTCAAGCCCGAGGATGAATGGCTGGCCCGGGCACGCGAAGCCGATGACCTTGGTGCGCTGAAAACTTTGGGGCAGGTGGCCGAAGTCCGGGCGCGGGCCAGTGACGGACCGTCTGTGCGCCTTTTGTGGGATGTCTGCCGCGTGCCGGATTTCCGGGGCATCAGCCATGCCGAACATGCGGGCTTGCTTGAGCGCATCTATTGCGACCTGCACGAACATGGCCGGGTGCCAAATGATTGGCTGGCCCGGCAGGTGAATCGGATAGATCGCACCGATGGGGATATCGACACATTGTCGAAACGGCTCGCGTATATCCGAACTTGGACTTATGTTGCGCAGCGAAAAGGCTGGGTCGATGACGAAACACATTGGCGCGGCGCGACACGCGCGGTAGAAGACCGCTTGTCAGACGCGCTGCACGAGCGTTTGACCCAAAGATTTGTGGACCGGCGCACATCCGTGCTTTTGCGCCGGCTCAAGCAGAAGGAGGCCATGGTGGCCGAAGTGAACGAAAACGGTGATGTGACGGTCGAGGGCGAATTCGTCGGCCGTCTGGAAGGGTTCCGCTTTAGGCAGGACAAGTCAGGGGCGGGCCCCGAGGCCAAAGCGATTTCGCAGGCCAGCCTACAGGCGCTTGCGCCGCATTTTCATCTCAAGGCGGACCGGTTCTATAATGCACCGGATACCGAGATTGATTTTACCGAGCAGGGTGGCCTGATGTGGGGCGATCAAGCTGTCGGGAAACTGGTGGCCGGGGCGGATGCCCTCAAGCCGCAGGCCCAGGCGTTTGTCGATGACGAAGCCGGCGCGGATGTGGCCCAAAAAGTGCAGCGCCGCTTGCAGCATTTTATCGACCGCAAGATCGCCACCTTGTTCGAGCCGCTGTTGAACATCCAGCGGGACGAGGCGTTGAACGGTTTGGCGCGCGGGTTCGGCTTCCGGCTGGTCGAAAATTTCGGCGTGATCCCACGTGGCGAGGTCGCCGATGAGGTGAAAGCGCTTGATCAGGAGGCGCGCGGCGCGTTGCGCAAACATGGTGTGCGCTTTGGTCAGTTCACGATTTTCATGCCACTGCTGCTGAAACCCGCCCCGACGCGCTTGCGTCTGGTGTTGTGGTCGCTGGCCCAAGGTCTGGATGATTTCCCCGAAGCGCCGCCGCCCGGTCTGGTCACGGTGCCTGCGGCCAAAGGCGCGCCGCGCGGGTATCATTCGATGGCCGGCTATCGCGCCGCTGGAGAGCGTGCGATCCGTATCGATATGCTGGAACGTCTGGCCGATATGCTGCGCGCCGAAGACAGCCGCGCAGGTTTTGAAGCCAAGGCCGATATGTTGTCGATCACCGGCATGACGCTGGAACAATTCGCCGATCTGATGCAGGGCCTTGGCTACAAGGCCGACAAGGGCGAGCGTGAAAAGGTCAAGCCGGTTGATCAGGCGATGGCCGAGGCCCCCGCCGAGGATACCACGGCAGCGGCCCCCGAGGATGTGGTGAATGCCATCCCCGATGAAGGCGAAGCGCCGATTGCGGCCGATCCCGCCGAACAGTCCGAGCAACCTGCCGATATTCCGGCGGCCAGCGAGGGTGAAGCCCTGCCTGGTGAGGCGCCCGCCGCCGAACCGTCAGAGCCGGAAATCGAAGTGTTCTACACCTTCACTTGGGCTGGTCGCGCCGTGCGCGCAGGTCAGGACAGCCGCGGCAAACCCAAGGGCGACAGGCCCAAGGGTAAAGGCGGCAAGCCCCCCGCCAAAGGCAAGCCCCGCCGCGATCAAGGCGCCAAGACATTCTCGGCCAAACCGCAGAAGAAAAAGGAGCAAATTGATCCTGACAACCCGTTTGCAGCAGCCCTTATGGGGCTGAAAGACAAAGGTTGATCGGGGGCTGACGCTTGAGCGAGGTACCGGCCAAGATACGGTTGGACAAATGGCTTTGGCATGCGCGGTTTTTCAAAACGCGCAGCCTGTCGGCCAACCTGATTTCGGCCGGGCATGTGCGCGTCAACAGCGACAAGGTGTCGAAACCCGCCCATGCTGTCACCCCGGGTGACGTTTTGACGTTTCCACAAGCGCGCGCCACCCGTGTTGTGCGCGTCGTTGCGCTTGGCGAACGGCGCGGCCCCGCCCCCGAGGCGCAGGCGCTGTATGAAGACCTTAGCCCACCACAAGAGCGGCCAAACGTCCCATCCGCGCCGAAATATGAGGGAAAAGGTCGCCCGACCAAGCGTGATCGGCGCAAACTGGACCTGAACCGCCCGGATGCGCTTGATTGATTCATGCGGCTGGATTAGGTGAAGCCCAAACCCGCTAAGTTGAGAGACCAAGATGACCTATGTCGTGACGGATAACTGCATCGCATGCAAATATACCGACTGTGTCGAAGTATGCCCCGTGGATTGCTTCTACGAAGGTGAAAACATGTTGGTCATCCACCCTGACGAATGCATTGATTGCGGTGTGTGTGAACCGGAATGCCCTGCTGACGCGATCCGCCCGGATACCGAGCCGGAAATGGAGCAATGGGTCGAGTTTAACCGTAAGTATTCCGAAATGTGGCCGGTGATCATCACCAAGAAAGATCAAATGCCTGACGCCGATGACCGCGACGGCGAGGCCGGCAAGCTTGAGAAGTATTTCTCGGAAAAGCCCGGTGAAGGCGGCTGATTCGGATAGATCGCACCGCAACGT
>DATFJQ010000174.1:0-9452 GCA_035269125.1 Roseovarius sp. | reverse complement strand
GCGATTATCCTACGCGATTTGGCCGGGATCAACATGGTGGGCGGTGACGTTGTTGAGGTGTCGCCGCCGTTTGACACCACCGGGGCCACGGCAATCGCGGGCGCGCATGTGGCGATGGAATTGATCTGCCTGTGGGGGTGGACCAGACGCCGTGATGAAACTGGCTAGAGTGCTATTCGCCGCGCAAACAAGAGGGCAGACGCGATGAAAATTTTCCTGATTGGCCTTGGGGTTTTAGGGCTTATTGCTTTTGTGATCAGTGCGTATGTCCGGCTGGCCCCAACCGATCCCGAGCGATGGCATACCATGCCCGCTGCGGTGACCAACCGTGATAGCGAGGGTGGCGCGATGCGGGTGGTTGGCGCGGGTCAGGACGGGCTGGCGCGACTGGACAGGATCATTCAGGCCACGCCGCGCACACGTGTTCTGGACGGATCGGTCGAGGCGGGGATGATCACCTATGTCACCCGGTCGCGTGTATTTGGCTTTCCTGATTACACCACGGTTCGGCAGGCGGGCCCGCAACTTGAAATCTATGGTCGGCTGCGCTTTGGGCGCTCAGATCTTGGGGTGAACGCGGCGCGTATCGACGGCTGGTTGCAGTCGTTCGCGCAGGAATGACGACAGGCACCCGGCGGAAATCTCGCGCCACATTGGCACGTTCAACGACATTTGGCATTGCGCCATGAAACTGCGCCCGCCGACAGTCAGGCAGATCATTTCGCCCATTTCAACACGGTTTCCCTGACGATCGGTGCAATAGCAATCCACGGTCTTGCCGCCGATGGTTTGATCGGCAAGGGCCGGTGTGGTCAACGCCATGCTGAGGGCCAGAATGCTGAGCGCTTTCATATCGTGATCATACCACAGGCTTAGCCCTTGACCAATCGGGGACAAAGGGGCAGATGCCCAACCATGGTGCCTTTGGACAAACTTTACGAGATCGTGCAGCGCTTCGAGTATCTCGAAGCGCAAATGACTGCGGGCAGTGGCGATATTGCCAAGCTTGGCCGCGAATACGCCGAACTCCGCCCCGTGGTCGAGGAAATTCGCGCCTACAGGCAAGTTGTGGACGATATAGACGCGGCACGGACGATGCTGGACGACCCGGAAATGCGCGATCTGGCGCAAGAGGAGCTATCGCAGCTGGAAGCCCGCCTGCCAGAGTTGGAAGACAAGCTGCAACTGTCGCTGTTGCCCAAGGATGCCGCCGATGCGCGGCCCGCGATCTTGGAAATCCGGCCCGGCACCGGCGGCGAGGAGGCCGCGCTGTTCGCTGGCGACCTGCTGCGCATGTATCAACGTTATGCCGAGGCCAAGGGGTGGGCGTTCGAAATAATCGAATTGTCACAATCGGAAATCGGCGGCGTGAAAGAGGTGATCGCGCGGATTTCCGGGGATCACGTGTTCGCCCGGCTCAAGTTCGAATCTGGTGTGCACAGGGTGCAGCGCGTGCCCGAAACCGAAAGCGGCGGGCGCATCCATACGTCGGCGGCAACCGTGGCCGTCCTGCCCAAGGCCGAAGATGTGGATATTCAGATTGATCCCAATGATTTACGCATTGATACGATGCGCAGTTCGGGGGCAGGTGGGCAGCACGTCAATACAACGGATTCGGCTGTGCGGATCACGCATTTGCCGTCGGGCATCGTGGTGACCAGTTCGGAAAAGTCACAACACCGCAATCGCGAGATTGCGTTGCAGGTGCTGAAGACACGGCTGTTTGACATGGAACGCCAACGTGCCGCCGAAGAACGCTCGGCCAGCCGCGCCGCGCAGGTTGGATCGGGCGATCGAAGCGAGCGGATTCGCACCTACAACTTCCCGCAGGGCCGGATGACCGATCATCGCATCAACCTGACGCTTTATAAACTGGATCAGGTGATGCAGGGCGATCTGGACGAGGTGATCGACGCGCTGACCGCCGATGCGCAGGCCGCGATGCTGGCCGAGATGCAATGACAGGGGCTGCGGTGCGGTCTGTCGGATGGTGGTGGCGCTTTGGCACCGAGATGTTGCGCCGCGCCGGGATTGAGGGCGCAGAGCGGGACGCGCAATTGATTCTGGCGTCTCATTTGAAGGCAGACCCCGGCACATTGCGCCTGCATTTGGACCGCGAATTGACCGCGTCCGAGTTTTCCGAAGCTGGTCAGCAAGCCTATCAAACGGATTTGCAATCGCGTGCATCAGGGCGGCCTGTGTCGAAAATCCTTGGCGCGCGGGCGTTTTGGAACAGCGAATTTTACGTCAACGATGATGTGCTTGATCCACGGCCCGACACCGAGTTGTTGATCGAAACGGCCTTACAGCAACCTTTTACACGGGCCCTTGATCTGGGCACGGGCTCGGGATGCATCGCGATCACATTGGCGTTGGAAAGCCGCGGATCGACGGTGCTGGCCACGGATATTTCGGAAAAAGCGTTGAACGTCGCGCGGCGCAACGCGCGCGCGACTGGCGTTGAGGCCAAGGTCGAGTTTCACCTGTCCGACTGGTTTGGAGCTGTGGACGGGCAGTTTGATTTGATCGTCTCCAACCCGCCCTATATCGCCGCCGATGAAATGGCGGGCCTTGCCCCGGACCTTGCATTTGACCCGCGCGAGGCCCTGACCGACGGGGCGGACGGTCTCAGCGCGTATCGCGTGATCACGGCCAAGGCCCCCAAGCACCTTGTGCCGGGTGGGCGGCTGTTGGTGGAAATCGGGTGGCGACAGGGTGAAATCGTCGCTGACATGTTCAAGGCAGCGGGATTCGATGCGGTGCGTGTTTTGCCAGATCTGGCCGGGCATGATCGTGTCGTGGCAGGGGTCTGGCGGGGGTGATAGCCGAGTAAACGAGGAAAAAAGCGCGTGATTTTAGCCAAAACGCCGCTTTGCACTTGTCAGCCGGGGGCTGGCGTGTTTAGTGGGGATACGTTACGCAGCGATAACGCCTCAGGGCGATCCTCGTGACACTAAGCCATTAAATGTCGGATCCGTAATGAACTTTACGCGCTGATGGCGCGAACACGGATAAAACGACGCATTGAGCACAGGGCTAAACAGCTAAACCAATGAGATCATCCAAATCACGCTCGCGCAACAAGTCTGGCCGCAACAATCGGTCGGTTGGTAATATCGTAAATCGGGTTTTCGACAGTTCGGGCCCCGAAGGTAAGGTGCGCGGTACGCCGCAGCAGATTATCGACAAATACAACCAACTGACGCGAGACGCGCAGTTGAGCAATGACCGCGTTGCTGCCGAAAACTTTCAACAGCACGCCGAGCATTATCTGCGGATGCTGGGCACAGCCCAGAAAGAACAGGACGCCCGCCGCGAGCAGCAAGAACGCGAAAACCGCGAACGTCAGGCGGAACGCGATCGCGATCGTGCCAAACGCCAAGAGCGTGAGAGCGGCGAAGGCACCGATCCGGCAGAGGCCCCGCAGCCAGATGTTGCGCAGGCGGAGACACAAGGTGACAGCGGTCTGGTCGAAACACCCGAAACCCAGAAAACCGACAAGCCCAAACGTCCGCGTAAGCCCCGCGCCAAGAAGCCGCCTCAAGCCAGCGAGGAGCAGGATAACACTGGGTCCAAGGGTCAGAAGGATAGCGCAGATAATCAGCCGAATGAGACGAAAGTGGCTGAGTGATCTTGTGCGATCAGCCGTGTCTGTCGGCACTACGGATTTTCGAAAACCCCGTCATTTTGGCGGGGTTTTTCTTTTGACGGCGCGACTCCCCAGAGAGGCGGCGGAAAGTCCCTGTTTTTCAGCTTTCGGTTTCGAGGGTTTTGATCAAGTCCGCGCGGATGAGGCAGGCCTCAATAGCCCCGCCAAATCCAGCCGCCGCCAAGGATACGACTGCCGCCGGTTTCGTAGAAAACGCAGGCCTGACCGGGGCTGACGCCCTCTTCGGGGGTCAAGAGTTCGACCTCGGCCTCGGTGTCCGAGAGGGGCCGGATGATCGCCTCGCGCGGGGGGCGGGTGGAGCGGACCTTGACCGAGACATGCCATTCGGGCCGCGACGTGAGGGGCGCATCGCCCAGCCAGTTGATCTCGCGCACGGGCACGATCCGGGTGGCCAGCATATCCTTGGGGCCGACGACGACATGCTTGGTGTCGACGTCCAGCTTGACCACGTAAAGCGGTTCGCTCAACCCGCCGATGCCAAGGCCACGGCGTTGCCCGATGGTGTAGTGAATCACCCCCTCATGGGTGCCAAGGACGCGGCCATCGACATGGACGATCTCGCCGGGTTCGGCGGCGCCGGGGCGCAGTTTTTCAATCACCGACGCATAATCGCCATCGGGGACAAAGCAGATGTCTTGGCTGTCGGGCTTGTCCGCCACTTGCAGCCCATAGCGCGCGGCCAATTGGCGGGTAGCACCCTTTGACGGCAGGTGGCCCAAAGGAAAGCGCAGGTAGTCCAGCTGCTCGGGGGTGGTGGAGAACAGGAAATAGCTTTGATCGCGGTTCGCATCTGCCGCGCTGTGTAACTCAGGGCCATGCGCGCCCATCTTGCGCTGGATATAGTGGCCAGTGGCCATGCAATCGGCGTCAAGATCCTTGGCGGTTTCCAGCAAATCCTTGAATTTCACCCGTTCGTTGCAGCGGATGCAGGGCACTGGCGTGGCCCCGCCAAGGTAGCTGTCGGCAAATTCGTCGATCACCGCATCACGAAAAATGTTTTCGTAATCCAGCACGTAATGCGGAAAGCCCATATCCTCGGCCACGCGGCGGGCGTCGTGAATATCAATGCCCGCGCAGCACGCACCTTTCTTGGCCAGCGCCGCGCCATGATCATAAAGCTGAAGCGTCACGCCAACCACGTCATAGCCTTCTTCTGCCAGTTGCGCGGCCACGACCGAACTGTCGACGCCGCCGGACATGGCGACGACAACGCGTGTGTCGGCTGGCGGCTTGGCGAAGCCAAGCGAATTGAGAGGCGTTTCGAGGGGCATGTGCGGGTCTCCTTGATCTCGCGGAATATAGGAAAATCCTAACCACTCTCAAGGGCGCGTTTCACCCGGTGTTAAGCCTGTAGGCAAAAAGATTGCCGTATAGGTGATCAATAAGGGTGAGAGCGATGTTTTTGAAAAAGTTAGATGGGCCAAGGGCGGTGACGTTACCGGATGGACGGGTCATGAGCCGGGCAGACCTTCCGCCACGCGACACAACACGATGGACAGTTGCGCGCAAGCGGGCGGTGGTCCGGGGGGTTGTGCATGGCCTGTTGACGCGGGCCGAGGCACAGGAACGGTATGAGTTGAGCGAGGAAGAGTTCCAGGAATGGCTGAACGCCCTGAGCCGTCATGGCGCGGAGGGCTTGAAAGCCACAGTGCGACACAGACAGGATGGACAACCTTAGGTAGAAAACGCTATTTGTTCTTATGCGGTAACTTGTGATTAACCAATTACGGCCAAGGTTGGCAAAGACATTAGGAACCTAGCGGAGAAAATTCATGCGTGTTCTTCTGGTAGAGGACGATCCCACCACCTCGAAAAGCATCGAAATGATGCTGACCCACGCCAACCTGAACGTGTATACCACGGATCTGGGCGAGGAAGGGATCGATCTGGCAAAACTGTATGATTACGATTTGATCCTTCTGGATCTGGGCCTGCCAGACATGAACGGGCACGAGGTGCTGCGCCAGTTGCGGCTGGCACGGATCGAAACGCCGATCCTGATCCTGTCCGGGGCCGATGACACGGAAAACAAGATCAAGGGTTTTGGGTTTGGGGCCGATGATTACCTGACCAAGCCGTTTCATCGCGAAGAATTGGTGGCGCGCATCCATGCGATCATCCGGCGTTCGAAAGGGCATTCCCAATCGGTCATTCGCACCGGCAAGATCAATGTCAATCTGGACGCCAAGACCGTGGATGTTGATAATCAGCCTGTGCATCTGACGGGCAAGGAATATCAGATGCTTGAATTGCTCAGCCTGCGTAAAGGCACCACGCTGACCAAGGAAATGTTCCTTAACCATCTATATGGTGGGATGGATGAACCCGAGCTCAAGATCATTGACGTGTTCATCTGCAAACTGCGCAAAAAACTGACCGAGGCCACAGGCGGCGACAATCATATCGAAACCGTGTGGGGCCGTGGCTATGTGCTGCGCGATCCCGAACCACGGCAAATGGACAGCGAACGCTTGGCCATCGGCGCATAATCCTCCGCTCGGCAGCCCGGCGCACCAGAACCTGCCTGTGCAGCTCTGGACCTTGGACGTTGCGCGCCCTACTAATTTGATCCGACGAAACCGGGCCGCGTTGGCCCCTCGGATCACAGGCGGAGGGCCGCAATGAGTGCAGGGCGCAAGGATCAGACGACCGTGGACGCGGGCACGGCGCTGGCACCGGTTGAGGACTTGAGCCAGGCGCAGGCCAAGGCGGAATTGGCGCGTCTGGCCGATCTGTTGGCCCGCGCCGACCGGGCGTATCATGCCGACGACGCGCCGATTATGCCCGATTCCGCGTATGACGCTCTTGCCCGTCGCAATACCTCTATCGAAGATCGCTTTCCCGACTTGAAACGCCCCGACAGCCCCAGCGACAGGGTCGGGTTCATCGCCGCCGACGCATTCGGCAAGGTCACCCATGCGGTGCGCATGCTGAGCCTTGGAAATGCATTCGAGGCGGACGAAATCAATGAGTTTGACGCCCGCGTCCGCCGCTACCTTGGCCTGTCCGACGATGCGCCTCTGGCCTACACCAGCGAGCCCAAGATCGACGGGCTCAGCCTGTCCTTGCGCTACGAGCAGGGCAAGCTTGTGCAGGCGGCGACCCGTGGTGATGGGGCCGTGGGTGAAAACGTGACCACGAATGCGCGTACCATCGATGATATTCCGTTAACTTTGCATGGTGCCCCCGAGGTGCTGGAGGTACGCGGCGAGGTTTACATGGCCCACGCCGATTTTGAGGCCCTGAACGCGCGTCAGGCTGAAAAGTCTGACAAGCCGTTTGCCAATCCACGCAATGCCGCCGCCGGCAGTTTGCGCCAGCTTGATCCGAAAGTGACCGCGCGCCGCCCGTTGAAGTTTTTTGCCTATGCGTGGGGCCAGCACTCGGAACCGCTGGCCGACACCCAGATGCAGGCAATCGAACGTCTGGCCGGCCTTGGCTTCCAGACCAATCCGTTGACCGAACTGTGCGATGGCCCTGACGAGATGCTGGCGCAGTATGCCCGGATCGAACAGATGCGCGCCGATCTTGGCTATGACATCGACGGGGTGGTCTACAAGGTCAACGATCTGGCCTTGCAGCACCGGTTGGGCTACCGCAGCACCACGCCACGTTGGGCGATTGCCCACAAGTTTCCCGCCGAATTGGCCTGGACCCGGTTGGACGGCATCGACATTCAGGTGGGCCGCACCGGCGCGCTTAGCCCCGTCGCGCGGCTGCAACCGGTCACGGTGGGCGGTGTGGTGATCAGCAACGCCACGCTGCACAACGAGGATTATATCGTCGGGCGCGATTCCAAGGGCAATGAAATCCGCGACGGCAAGGATATCCGCGTCGGCGATTGGGTGCAGATTTACCGGGCGGGCGATGTGATCCCCAAGGTGGCGGATGTGGACCTGTCCAAGCGCCCCGATGATGCGCAACCCTATGACTTCCCGCATCATTGCCCCGATTGCGGCAGCGAGGCCATTCGCGAAGAGGGCGACGCGGTGCGCCGCTGCACCGGCGGTTTGATCTGCCCGGCGCAGGCTGTGGAGAAGCTCAAGCATTTCGTCAGCCGCGCGGCGTTCGACATCGAAGGACTGGGCGCCAAGCAGGTGGAACAGTTCTACCATGACGAAACCCTTCCCATTCGCACGCCAGCGGATATTTTCACCTTGAAAGAACGTGACGACCAAAGCCTTGCGCGATTGAAAAACCGTGATCGCTGGGGCGAGACATCGGCGCGCAATCTGTTCGCGGCGATTGAGGAGAAACGCACGATCCCTTTGTCGCGCCTGATCTTTGGGCTTGGCATTCGCCATGTCGGTGAGGTGGCGGCGCGCGATTTGGCGCTGCATTACCGCGACTGGGACGCCATGGTGCGCGCCTTGGACGAGGCGCGCCCGGCCGCCGTGGCTCATCGTGCCGCCGATCAAGCCGAAGAGGCAGAGCGGATCGCCGCCACCGAAGAGACGCGGCGCGCACGACTCAAAGAAACCCGCCAAGCCGCCATCGCACGGTGCGACGTGCCCGATGAGGCGACAGCGGCTTGGGAGGATCTGATTGGCATTGATGGGATCGGTGCGATCTTGGGGCTCTCCCTTAGCGATGCCTTCGCAAATTCCGAAGAGCGCGCGGCATTCAACGCGTTGCGCGCGCACCTGACCATCGTGCCGCCCGATGCACCGTCCTCGGACAGCCCCGTTGCGGGAAAGACAGTGGTGTTTACCGGCACGCTGGAAAAGATGACCCGTGCCGAGGCCAAGGCGCGCGCGGAATCACTGGGCGCCAAGGTGTCGGGCAGCGTCAGCGCCAAGACCGATCTGTTGGTGGCCGGGCCGGGGGCGGGCTCAAAGGCCAAGAAGGCTGCGGAATTGGGCATCGACACCCTTGATGAAGACGGTTGGCTGCGTCTGGTCGGCGACGCATGAGCGGCCGGCCCGAAGCCCTGTTTCCGCTGTTCGCGGCGCTGGACACGTTGGAGGGCGTGGGCCCGAAAACCGCGCAAAACCTTGCCGCGCTGCATATCGAAAAACCGCGCGATATGCTGTTCACCTTGCCCTATTCCGGCATTGACCGGCGCAAGCGCGCCACGGTGCAGGGGGCCGATTTGCCCGGTGTCGTGACGGTCGAAGTGACGGTGGGCCAGCACCGCGCGCCGCAACGGCGCGGCGGGGCGTATCGGATTACGGTCGAAGATTCGGCAACGGCGTTTCAACTGGTCTTTTTCCACGCCCGCGATGAATACTTGCGGCGCATCCTGCCCACCGGGGCGCGGCGCGTGGTGTCGGGCAAGGTTGAGCTGTTCGACGGCATGGCGCAGATGGTGCATCCCGATCACGTCCTGCCGCCCGATGAGGCAGGTGAGATTCCGGATTTTGAACCGGTTTATCCGTTGACCGGCGGCGTCACCCAAAAGGTGATGCGCAAGGCAGCTGTGTCGGCAGTGGCAAAGGCGCCTGATCTGGCGGAATGGATCGACCCGGCGCAAAAGGCGCAAACCGGCTGGCCCGATTGGTCCGAGGCCGTGACGCGGGCGCACAACCCTCAGGATATGGGCGATCTGTCGGCGGCAGACCCTGCGCGTGAGCGTCTGGCTTATGATGAGTTTATGGCCCATCAATTGACGCTGGCCTTGGCGCGGTCGCGACTGCGCCGGGCCAAGGGCCGCGCGACGGTGGGCACCGGCACCTTGCAGGCGGGTGTTCTGGATGCGCTGCCCTATGATCTGACCGGCGCACAGAAACGGGCGATTGCCGAGATTGCCGCAGATATGGCGCAAGAGACGCGAATGAACCGC
>DATFJQ010000173.1:0-27948 GCA_035269125.1 Roseovarius sp. | reverse complement strand
TCGAGACGGTCAACCAATCGCTGCAACTGCAATGGATCGACAAGCTGCGCGCGCCGCAGGTTCTGGGCTGGCTGATCGCCGCCGGGTCGGGCGCGACGCTCGTGGCTTATGTTCTGATCGTCATGACGTGGGAGGCGCTCGACTTAAGCTATAACACTGTCTACCTGCTGGCCGGCGGCTTTACCGCGCTGGTGGCGCTGTTTTGCCTGTTTGCCTACCCCCAGTTCGAGGCCCCGAACCCACAGGTCAAGCGCATGGTGCTGCGCCGCCGCTATTGGCTGTATTACGCGCTGCAATTCATGGCAGGCGCGCGGCGACAGATCTTTGTGGTGTTCGCGGGCTTTATGATGGTGGAAAAATTCGGCTTTGCCGTGCATGAGGTCACGGCGCTGTTCCTGATCAATCTGGTGGCCAACATGATCTGCGCACCGTTGATGGGCCGTGCCGTGCACCGCTATGGCGAACGCGCGACGCTGCTGTTTGAATATGCCGGTCTGGCGTTGGTGTTTTTGGCATATGGCGGGATTTATATGTTCGGTTGGGGCGTGGTGCTGGCGGCGGCGCTTTATGTGGTCGATCACCTGCTTTTTGCCCTCGCGCTGGCGTTAAAGACCTATTTCCAGAAAATCGCCGATCCGGGCGATATCGCGCCCACCGCCGCCGTTGCCTTTACCATCAACCATATCGCGGCGGTGTTCCTGCCTGCGCTTCTGGGGTATTTGTGGCTTGTGTCACCTGCCGCCGTGTTTGTGTTGGCGGCTGTGATGGCGTGTATATCGTTTCTTCTGGCGCTGTTGATCCCGCGCCACCCTGAACCGGGCCACGAAACCCGATTGGGCCGGGTGGTTCCCACCCCGGCCGAGTGATCCCAACAACAAGGACCGCACCGATGCCGACCTTTACCGCCCTGACAACCCTGACCGGCAAAGCCAAGGCCGACGCCTTGGCTGCCGATCTGGAAACGCTTCAGCCTGAGCCAACCGGCGTTGGCACCTTCGAGATGGAGGATGGGTCGGGCCTGTGGGAAGTCGGTGGATATTTTGATGACGCCCCCGATCAGGCCGGTCTGGCGCTTTTGGCCACACTGCACGGGGCGAAACCTTTTGCCATCTCCGAGCTGCCGGAAACCGATTGGGTCGCCAAGGTGCGCCGCGAGTTGGTGCCGGTCGCGGCGGGGCGGTTTTTCGTTTACGGAAGCCACGATGCCGACAAGGTGCCCGAAGGGGCCGAGCCACTGTTGATCGAGGCGGCGATGGCCTTTGGCACCGGGCATCACGGAACAACACAAGGCTGTCTGCGCGCGCTGGATCGTCTGATTTCCGATGGGTTTACCGCGCGGTCAGTTATTGACGTGGGCTGCGGCACCGCCGTTCTGGCGATGGCGGCGGCGCGGACATGGCCGGGCACCATTCTGGCCAGCGACATTGACGAGGTTGCGGTGGACGTGGCCCGCGCCAACATTGCTGCCAATGAGTTGGAGGGCCGCGTGACCTGCTTCGAGGCCACGGGCCTTGACCACCCAGAAACTATGGCGGCGGCGCCTTTCGATCTGATCTTTGCCAATATCCTGAAAGGGCCGTTGATTGACCTGTGCCCCGAGGTGACCGCCCGGCTGGCCCCGGGGGGCATGGTGATTCTCTCTGGCGTGCTGAACGAGCAAGCCGACGAGGTGATCAAGGTTTATATGCAGGCTGGAAACAATCTGGTCCACCGCGAAGAGATTGGCGACTGGACGACAACAACGATGCGTCGAAACCCCTGAAAACAAACAAAAATTAAGGGAACTTTGTGACACTTGCCCAAGTTTTGCCACAATCTCGGCCTATAACGACCTTAGATTTGATCGTAATGTGAACGGATTGGAATTCACCATGAGCGACACACTCGACACCTTCGACAGGCGCCTCAAGCGTATCTCGAAATCGCGGTCGCGGATGCGTGATGGTTATGTTGGACGTGTCTCAAAGGACGGGCTGATCGTCTTTCGGCCAAAGCGCCGCCGCTTGGCCTTTTCGCCGCGCGGCTTTGCATTGGTTCTTTTGGGCTTTATCGGGTTCAAGGCGCTGATCATGGCGCATCTGGGCCTCAATACCTATCAGGATCGTATTACAGCGCTGCAACAGGGCAGCATGGTCGAACAAGCTGGAGCGTTCGTGATGCAGCCCGACCCGTTGACGTTCAAAGCAGCATCATATCTGCGTCCCTATCTTAAATAGTACCGCGGTTATCCAAGTCTCTCAGGTTCAAAAGCCCTGCGCCATGGTCCCGGCGCAGGGCTTTTTACTTTTTCAGGCCAGTGCGGCAAAGATTGCTGCGCTTTCAGATAATGCGCGAGACGTGACGCAGGTCACCTCGGCTCAGGCCGATATCTTCCAACTCGCGGTCGGTCAGTTGCGACAGGGCCGCGCGGGTGCGGCGGATGTCGTTCCATGCGCGAACATTTTCAATCATCTGCGCGAAAGCGTTGCGAAGACCGCCAGGATGCGGCCGGGATGTGACGATAGCAGCCATAACAAATTTCCTTTTGCGGCTTCATATGTGGGAGAACAGTGTCTGACGCTCAGGTAGGGGCAGCACGCATTTCGCACAAGCTGTCCTTTCCGCATAGGCCCTATGCAATCCGCGCATGACATAAGCGGCGGGGCGGACTCGTTGCTTTTGCGTATTGCGCTTGGTCTTTGTTCCCGTTTCGTGCTAATGCTGAACGAAAGCAAAACCAAACGGCAAGGCAGGGCAGATGCGGGTAATCGGGATTGATCCGGGGTTGCGAAACCTTGGGTGGGGCGTGATTGATGTGGACGGCAGCCGCCTAAGCCATGTGGCCAACGGGATTTGTCACTCTGAGACCGGCGAATTGTGCGCGCGGCTGTTGTCGTTGCATGATCAGCTGACGGCCATCTTCCAACGCTTCGCACCTCAGGCAGCGGCGGTTGAAAAGACCTTTGTCAACAAAGATGGTGCCGGAACGCTCAAGCTTGGGCAGGCGCGGGGCATTGCCATGCTTGTGCCCGCGCAGTTTGGTTTGGCGGTAGGAGAGTACGCGCCAAACTCGGTCAAGAAAACCGTGGTTGGTGTCGGCCATGCCGCGAAAGAACAGGTCGCCCATATGGTCCGTGTGCAACTGCCCGGCGTTGAACTGGCAGGCCCCGATGCCGCCGATGCGCTGGCGATTGCGATCTGTCATGCCCATCACGCCCGTATGCCCGCGACGCTGTCCCAACGGGTGCGCGCATGATCGGGCGTCTGGCAGGCCGGATTGATTACCGCGCAGCCGATCACGTTTTGCTGGACGTGCGCGGTGTGGGCTATCTGGTCTACTGCTCGGACAGGACATTGCGCGCCCTGCCGGGTGTGGGCGAACATGTGGCGCTTTATACCGATCTGGTGGTGCGCGAGGATTTGCTGCAACTTTTCGGGTTCACCACCTTGCTGGAAAAGGAATGGCACCGCCTGCTACTGAGTGTGCAGGGTGTAGGCGCCAAGGCGTCACTGGCCATTCTGGGCGCGCTGGGCCCCGAGGGTGTGGGCCGCGCGATTGCGCTGGGTGATTGGAATGCCGTCAAAGCCGCCAAGGGCATCGGCCCCAAAACCGCGCAGCGCGTGGTCAATGAATTGAAGGACAAGGTGCCCGAGGTCATGGCCATGGGTGTCACAGCCACGGCGGCCACAGCCCCCGAGCAAGACGAAGACGATGTGATCGAGCCGGTGACACCTTCCGCGCAACCCGCACCCGCCGCGCCGGCCCCCCGATCAGATGCGCAGGCCGAGGCGCTATCGGCGCTGACCAATCTGGGCTATACGCCCGGCGATGCCGCAAGCGCCGTGGCACAGGCCGCCAGCGGTGACGGGCAGGCCGACACACCGGCCCTGATCCGCGCGGCCCTGCGGCTGTTGGCCCCCAAAGGATAACCCATGGACCAGCCCGACCCGACATTGCGCCCCGATCCGCTGCCCGAAGATGCTGACCGCGCCCTGCGCCCTCAGATGCTGGACGATTTCATTGGTCAGGCCGAGGCGCGGGCCAATCTCAAGGTGTTCATCCAATCCGCCCGCCAGAGGGGCGAGGCGATGGATCACACGCTGTTTCATGGCCCTCCCGGTTTGGGCAAGACGACACTGGCGCAGATCATGTCGCGCGAATTGGGGGTTGGGTTTCGCATGACCTCGGGGCCGGTTTTGGCCAAGGCGGGCGATCTGGCGGCAATCCTGACCAACCTTGAACGCAACGACGTGCTGTTCATCGATGAAATCCACCGCCTGAACCCGGTTGTTGAAGAAGTTCTTTATCCCGCGCTTGAGGATTTCGAACTGGATCTGGTGATTGGCGAAGGCCCCGCCGCGCGCACCGTGCGGATCGAATTGCAGCCCTTCACCCTTGTCGGCGCGACAACCCGGCTGGGCCTGTTGACCACGCCCTTGCGTGACAGGTTCGGCATCCCCACCCGGCTGCAATTCTACACCGAGGATGAGCTTCATCAAATCGTCACCGGCAATGCCATCAAGATGAACGCCCCCGCTGACACCGATGGCGCGCGCGAAATTGCCCGTCGGTCGCGCGGCACACCTCGGATTGCCGGGCGTCTGCTGCGCCGCGTCGTTGATTTTGCGGTTGTCGAAGGCGACGGGCGGATCACCCGCGATCTGGCCGATAGCGCGCTGACCCGTCTGGGCGTCGACAATATCGGGCTGGACGGCGCCGACAGGCGCTATTTGCGCCTGATCGCCGAGGCGTATCAGGGCGGCCCGGTGGGCATTGAAACCATCAGCGCCGCCTTGTCGGAATCCCGCGATGCGCTGGAAGAGGTGATTGAACCCTTCCTGCTGCAACAGGGCCTTATTCAACGCACCCCGCGCGGGCGCATGCTGGCGCAACGTGGCTGGCAGCATCTGGGCCTTGCCCCGCCGACACCCAAAGGGCAGTCAGACCTGTTTGGTAAGTGATCTGGATTGTTTCGGAGTGGCAGGCGGCTTCGAGGGCGAAAAAGGTATTGTTTTTTGATCTTGCCGCGCCGTTGTTTGCTCAGGCAGGTCTTTTGAAATTTCACACAACCTTTAAGGAAAAAACGTAATAATTCTTGCACCGGTGAGTTGTATGGTTAACCATGCGTAAAGTGAGTTTTAACGCTTGGGGTTATGACGTGAGTAAAAACGACAAGGCGACTGCCGCCAATGGGGATACCCAAAACACACCCGAAATTGATCCGGAAATTGTGAAAAAGCTGACACAGCTTCGCGCTCAGGTGCGCGAAAGCTTTGGCAAGGTCGTGATGTCCTTGATGGCCCTGCCGCGATATCGGCATCAGACGATCGGTGATTTGCAGCACTTGGTGCTGGAGCCGCTGATCCGTGATCGTGTCGCGATGGCGTATCCGTCGGAGAGCGAGGGTTTGGCGCAGGACATTTCCGGTTTGGCCATCTGGGCCAGCGTGTCGGAAGAGGTTGACGCCAAGATCCGCGAACAGATCCGTGCCGGGGTGTTTCCCGTGCGTCTCAAGGCCGACGAATGGGCCTCGGGCGAGATTAATTGGCTGATGGATGTGATCGCACCTGATCAACCAACGACCGTGCGGGTGATCACGAATTTCAAGCAGGTCATCAAAGGCGGCGACTTGCGCCTGCATCCGTTGATCACACGACTAGTCGATCGCGAGACGCTTGAAAAAATGGGTGCGCAGCAAGTGAACCCCGATAGCGCCGCGTCCGACACAGCCGCGCCCGAAAAGGCCGACGCCTGAGTTAACTTTTTTTGCATGGGCGCCACGGCGCCCGTGCCTTTCGCGGGTCAGGTCACCCTGCCCGCATTGACCTGTTCAGAGTTTTGATGGTGTTGCCATGACGATTTCCAAGGACCTCTTCCTCGCAATTTTGGCGATGGATTCTTACAACCGAGGCTACGCCCCCGGTATCGAAGTCGACGGTGACAAAATAGGGTTTGCCAGTATCGGCAAGGATTCTTCCAGCCTTGCAGGCCCCGTGGATATTGCCGAAGACAACGGCTTTTACGCAATTTCCTACTCGATGGACCAAAGCGAGCACGGCATTGCGAGCGGCAGTCAAATTCTTTCCTTCCGCGGCACCGATAATGTTTCGGGCCTTGGTCAAGGCGGGTCTGACCTTTGGTCGGGGTGGATGGTCGGCGCGGGCGTCAACGGTGATTCTGGTAGTTTCTTCGGTGCGGGATCGCAGGCTGATTTAACATTCCGGTTTTTCGAAGAAGCCGTTGGCGCAAGCGCGTTCGATGAAAACAATTCCGGAGTCATCCTGACCGGCCATTCGCTGGGCGGCGGTTTGGCTGGTATGGCCGCTTTGGCATCGGGCAATGAAGGGGTTTTGTTCGATCATATGCCCTTTGGCGTCGCGACCATGGCCGCGGTTATGGACGAAGCGCGCAAAAGAGCGGAAGCGCTTGGTTGGGATCTCGAAAACGACAAGTTGAGCCAAGACGATTTTGACGCCTTGGGGATGAGTGCCCCGACATATGATTTCATTCGTGCCTACCATGTCGAAGGTGAGATCAATTCGGGCTTGCGCGACGGGACTTACGCCCTTGTTATAGGTGAGGTGCTTGAGTTCATCGGCAAACGTGTTCCTTATTTGAGCAACACGCCTATTCCCCAGCTTTTGGATGAACTAGGGGAATTGATTGCTGATGGTCAGATCGAGTCCGAGGCCAACATTGATCCCAATAACACACAGCTTTCGACGTTTAATTGGAACTCGAATTGGCTTCCTTATGACTTCCTGGACATAAACTTTGCGCGGCACAGTCAATCCCTTTTGACATTTCTTCTTTTTGCACAAGAGGATGCCAATATTGACAAGACGGCTTGGCAGTCTTTGGCAAACCCCTTGTTCAAGAGCCTGTTCATCAATGAAATTGGCGCGCAGGCTGGTTTCAAACCGAAAGATGAAGGCGGAAAAGGCAAAGAAGCTGACAAAATGTTCAAGGCCATCGCGTATTCGGCCTTGGATGATGGTGAATTGGTGTTTGGAAACACTGGCATCCGCGCACTTTTGGATGACGCGAATGAACTGGGAGAAATCAAAGACACGGATGTCTTCTCGCGGTTTGACGGATTTTTGCCGTTTACAAACGATAAGCTTAAACAGCCGATTGTTCACGCAGTAACGCAATTTGCAGCGCAAATGGCGTTGCAAAAGGTCAATTACAAAACAGGAGAGGACGTCCCCGTCGAGGCCGATCAGGGCATTTTGCGCTTTGTCAGCGACGGTGAAATGCGTCCCAATCAATCGGAGGCTGACAACGACGTCGAAACCGACGGTGCCGATTTATTGTTCGTTAACCTCGCGTCCTATTTGTGGGATGCAGGCACGCCCCCAGAAGGCACAGAGGCCCCCAACAAGGCCGCGCCGAAAGAGCTGACGCAGTGGATACACAGCATGCTTGTCTCGGAAAGCGAGACGCATCAGCAAACGTTCTTCAAGCTTGGCAAGTACAAGATCGAAGAGACGGAGCTTCCCGATTTGTTCAACGCTGTATACGGACCGGGCGATATTGAGCGTAAGTGGGGTGAAGATCTACCGTTTGCGGCCAAATATATCCGCGATTTGTTTCTGCCGATCAGCAGCGCGTCTGGCGAATTCAAGTTGCCCGAGACCACTTTGCCGGAAACAGCCGCAAGTTTTTCCACAGATAAAGATTTCAACCCGGCGTATTACAAAACGGCGTCCTTTTTTGTCGGGGCAGATCAGGCGCAGCGTGTCGAAGGATCGAACGCCAACACGGTCTTCGCGCTCAGCGATCATGATGACCTCGTGTACCTTAGCACGCGTCACACCGAAGAGGGGGCTGAGTTTGCCGGGGGCGGCCAGGATATCGTTTTCGGACGCGGCGGGGCCGATACATTTGTCGACTATTTTGTCGGCGAAACACGCACCAACACTGACCAAAGCCTCGAAGACGGCAAGTATATCGACGATGTGATCTATGGCGGTGAGCGCAAAGCGATATCGATCAAGGATTTCTTTGCCAAGGTGTTCAATGTCGAGCAAGTGGATCAATTCTACTACTCGCGGATGCTCAAACATGACGACCCGACGTCATTGGCTCAAAAGGGCCTTACCGTCACGGATGTCTCGCGTCGTTCGATCCGAGACATTGATTTCATTGCGATCACCACCCGTGATGACAATTTCGATGACGCCCCGGAAATGACCGACCTGTTCAACGGGGTCGAGCGTGTCTATCTGACCGCAGATGGTGACAATGCGATTGCTGACGATGACTGGCTGAAACAGCCGATCTTGTTGGATTTTGCAGATTTTGGCGTTCATCAGATCGAAGGTGATGACGAGACCAGCGAAATTGAGGTGAAGCGAGATGATTTCGACGAGATTTCATTCACGAACCTCAGCACCGGTATCGACCTGATCAACGGGTCGGTCGTAGCGACAGATGATGATGAAAACGCCTATCGCTTTACCGAAAAGGCGGTGCTGGGCTCTTTGTTTTCTTTGGCCCGGATCGCCAAATATGTTTTGGGATTTTCGCCTGAGAACGAGGAATTTCCGTTCAAAACTCAAGGTGCTGAACGGATTATCGGGACCGAATTTGGCGACAACATTGTCTTGGCGGGGCCAAGCCTTTTGTCGAAATACCTTGGCGATTGGGACGACGAAGATCGCCCGCAATTGCTGGGCGAGGTCAAAGGCGGCGCCGGCGGTGATAATATCCTGATTTATCGTCCCGGCTTTGTCAAAGAAGGTGATCCCATTCCGGTTGCCTATGGCGGGGCCGAAGATAGCAGCGTTATCGCCGGGAGCGATCTGCGGACCACCATTGACGGCGGCACCGGCGATGATTGGATCGTTGCCTTGGGTGGACAAGCCGCGGTTACAATCGGCGGAATGGGGCGTGACTGGATTTTCAACACGTCCTCATACAACCCGGATGAGCCCGACATCCCGGGCGGCTTGATCTTCGGGGATACGGTTGACGGCCAAAGCACCGATGGCACCGACATCGAAGGCCCGGAAAACTCGGACAACATCTGGTGGTGGCCGGGCGTGACCATGGCCGATCCGGGCCGCAACGACGTGTTGAAGTTCTTCGGCGTTCCACTGGTTGGCGGCACGAACGACCTGCCATTCGCCTTCGGGCCCGCGACGGTTCTGAATGCTGTGGTCAGCGTCACCGCGTGGGCCACGTTCCGCAGCCCGCTCTATTTCGACTATTTCTTGCCCTTCATGAGCTACATGAAGTCCGAAAGCGGCGAACTTTATGTGATCAACGTGTTCAGCACGCTGTTTGGCGCGGCGGGCTTTGAGACCGCAGGCAAGAACAAGGTCAATATTCGCGGCTCGATGCAATTCTTGGACTTTCAGGATCGCGCGACCTTTTGGAGTGCGGGTTTCCGCGAAGGGGCCGAGGAAGACGCGGCGAATGCAACCAGCATGTTCGGGCTGGTCTTTGCAGGGAGCGGAGTGGACCCCAGCCGCGTGGGCGACATGGGGATGTTGTTCAAAAACTCGAACCCGTTGCTTGATCTGTTCGCCCTGATCCCCGGGTTCCCCGGTGGTTTGAACCGCATGTTGCCGATGATCGACAAGATCCTGACCTTGGCTGCGGCTGTGCAGCTTTGGGGCAAGGCATGGGATTGGGATGAAGGTGTCGATCCGCTGATCCTTGATCTGGATGGCGACGGGATCGAAACGATCTCGCGCGCGGCATCCCGCATGCATTTCGACTTTGACGGCGACTATTTCGCCGAGCAGTCAGGCTGGCTGAGTGGCGATGACGGCTTCCTCGTGAGTGACGACAACAGCAACGGCATCATTGATGACATTTCCGAGATGTTTGGCGGAGTCGGCGCGTCCGGGTTTGCGGAATTGGGCCTGCTGGATGCCAATGGTGACGGGGTTGTGGATGCGTCGGATCCGGGGTTTGCAAGCCTTCAGGTCTGGCGCGATTTGAATGAGGACGGCATCACCGATCGGGGTGAATTGTTCTCGCTCGACGAGCTTGGAATTGTCTCGATTACGGTGGCGGCTGAAACGCTTGACGATGCCGTGACGCCGCAGGGCACCGAATTGTTGCGCAAAGGCGAATTTGCCCGCGCGGACGGCAGTATCGGCACAGCCTATGACGCGGTTTTCGAACTGGACCAAACCAACACCGTGTTCCGGGGGGAAAAGGGCGTAGCGCCCTGGCTGACCGACGAGGTGTTCTTGGCGCGCGGCTTTGGCACGATCACTGATTTCGATGTGGCCATGTCCTCGGACCTAGAGTTGTCTGTAACCGCTCAGCGCGTTGCCGAACAAATGACGACGCCGCGTTTGTCGGTCCTGCGTGAACAGGCGGGCGATTTGATGGGGCAATGGGCCTTTAGCCTGAATTTGACGCGCGAATTAACGCCGGTTTTACTGGATACGGCGGACGGACCCACCACGCTGTCCGATCATGCGGTCTATGTCGAGGATCAGACCGGCGGCTACTGGACACTTGCCAGTGGCGCGGATGTTCTGGATGTCGATGGGCAGGTGATTGCCCGTCCCGCGCTGGCCGATGTGATGGCCCAGACAACGGGGGGCGGTCAGACATGGCAGTTGGAGCAGATGTTCTCGCCGTCGTCCCGCGGCGAGGTGTTGCAGCATCGCGAAAACGCGCCCTATCTGGTCGAACTGGTTGATGGCCGTGCGGAGATCAGGGATTACGGCATTCAACAACCCGACGGCAGCTGGCAACTGGCCAGCGGCATGCCTGTCACCGACGCCGATGGCGCAGTGATCGCCGCGCCCACTGTCGATGACATTCGGGCGCTGACCGCGCCAGACGGTCAGGAATGGCGGATCGAAGAACTGGGCTTCAGCCGTTACGCCAACCTTGAGGTCGAGGAAATCGGCGTCAATTTCATTGATGGCAAAGTCGTCGATTACACTGTTCTGGTGACCGACGAGGATGGCAGTTTCCACGTTTGGGCCCGCAACCTGGACCGGGCCTTGGAATTGCAGGCGAAATACGGCACGGCGCGCGATTTCAATCTGCGCAATTACGAGATCGACTTTGACACGCTGGACGAGGTTGGATCGACCGATGACAGCCAATTCCGGGTTGAACTGCTGACCCCCGGTCAATTCCATCTGGCCACCAGCCTTACCGGGATCGCCTTTCAGCCCGAGATGCTGGCCGCCGCCATCGACGCCGACAGCGGTGTGATCAGCTACACGATCAGCCCCGAACGCGATACCGGTGCGCCCACGCTTGAGGGCTATGTATCGGGCATCAATGCGATGATCGAAGTGCTGCAACCGGTGATGCAGCAATATATCGAATCAAGTCGTAGTTTTGCTGCCAAACTGGCGCTGCAAGGTGGCCTGAAGCAGTTTGCGCGCGGTTTGGAATACCTGCCCGAGATCGACTCATACCGCGCCACAAGTGAACGGGAACTGGCCCCGATGTTCGAAGCGATCTTCGAGCAGATGCCAGCCGATTACGATACGGCCCGCGATTACTTGTTCGAATGGGGCCTGATCCTGAGCCAGATTTATTCCGACTATGCCCCAAGCGGTGAGGGCAACATCGCCGGTGCGCAGATCGCGGTGGATCAGTTGTTCGTCATGCAGATGGCCCTTGCCGCGCATGAAACAACGCCCACGGTTCTGGACCCGCAAAGCATTCTTTATGCGCTGTCCATCGACGAAAGCCGTCTTGTCGAACATGATGCGACCGCGACCGAGGTCACCGGCACCAATGGTGTCGATTACCTTTATATGACGGCGGGCGAGCAAACCTATTCGGGCGGGCGCGGGGCGGATACGTTCTTTGTGTCCACGACCAGCGGATCGGATATCATAAACGAGGTCGATACCGGCGGCCGCGATGGCCTGCGCTTTATCGATGTCAGCACCGAAGAGGTGACAGCCGAACGCAAGGGGCAAGACCTTCTGCTGCATATCGACAGCCGTGGCGAAACGATCACCATCGTTGACCAGTTTCTTGGCGAATTGAACCCGCTGTTGTCGGATGGCAGCCGTCTGGATTCCGGGGTCGACAATATAGGGTTTGCCGACGGAACCCTGTGGGATCGCTTCCGGATCGCGATGGAGGTCAGCAACCCCACTGATGCGGATCAGGTTATCATCGGCTCTGGCTCGGCGGATGTTCTGCGCGGCGGGCGTGGCAACGACGTTCTGCGTGGCGGCACCGGGGGCGATTACTACTTCTTCGATCTGGGTGATGGCCAAGACGTGGTTGGCGAGAACCTTGATTTCGGCAGCCTTGTGTCTCAAGCCGGAATCGGCCCGGTTCAGGGCGGGCTTGACATGGTCTTCTTCGGCGAGGGCATCTCGGAAGACGGTGTGCGCCTGCAACGTGATGGCAACTCGGATGATCTGCAAATTTTCGTTTTGGACGAAAACGGTGTGGAAACCGGCGACAGCTTGTATATCGAAGACCAGTTCGGCGGTGTGCGTTTGAACCTTGGTATATTGGGCCAATTCGACCCCGCGCTTGAGATTGACTATGTTGCGCCCTTCCTGATTGAGCGTTTCATCTTTGATGACGGCGGCTTCCTTGATTTCGAACAGATCATGGAACGGGTGTTGAAGAACGCCAAGACAGATGGCGACGATGCCATATACGGCATGTTGAACGACAACACGCTTGATGGTGGCGCGGGTGACGACTTCCTGACCGGGCTTGAGGGCGGGGATACCTATATCTTTGGCCGTGGGTATGGCGAAGATGTCATTCTGGATGACGATTACAGCATGAAGCTGTTCGGCGCACCCGATGACACGCTGCGGTTCATCGACGACCTGCGCTGGACCGATTTCACCTTCGAGCGTGAGGGCGCAACCGATACGCTGACCCTGCGTATCGGCGACACGAACAATGCCGTCGTGCTGACCGATTACCTGAAAGCGGAACCGTTCATCGGGTATGTCAACCTTTTGGAAAAGATCGAGTTTGGCGACGGCTCGGTTTGGGATTACACCAAGCTGCTGCAACATTATGTCAACATCGCCAAGACGGCGGACAACGACACGATCTACGGGTTCGACGTGGCCGACATTGTGGATGGCGGTGCGGGGGATGACCGCCTTGAAGGTCAAGGGGGCGGCGACACTTATATCTTCCAGCGTGGCTATGGTCAGGATGTGATCCTTGATACTGGCGGCATCGACAAGGTGTCCCTGTCGGGCATCGCGGTCGAAGACGTTACATTTTCGCGCACCGACCTGAACTTGATCATTACCGTTGATGACACCGGCGATCAGCTGATCCTTGAAAACCAATATGTGCGCGACTTTGAGCAGGGCTATGCCGTCGAAGAATTCATCTTTTCCAACCGCACGATGGTCTATACAGACCTCAATCCCGAAGATATCGACATTGTCGGCACCTCTGGCGCTGACACGTTGCGCGGCTCGAATTTCAACGAAAAACTGGATGGCCGCGCGGGTGACGATGTCCTGATTGGGCGCGATGGCGGGGATACTTACGTATTCGATGCAGGCTATGGAAACGATGTGATCATCGACGCACAGGAGCGCGCGGCGTGGCAAGATCGCGAGTTTGAGCCGATTCCGCAGTCGCGCGAGGATATCGTTGAATTCGGCGCGGATATCACGACGGAAAATATCCAGTTCGCCAAGGTGGGCGATGATCTGGTGATCACCATCGCGGACCGTCCCGATACGCTGACGGTGCGCAACCAATTCACCACCCTGACCAGCGGTATAGAAGAGTTCCATTTCTTCGATGGCAGTGTCTTGTTCATCTCGGATGTCGAGGAACGGCTTCAGATCGAAGGCGGCAACCGTGGCGACAACCTGATCGAAGGCTTGCCAGATCAACCCAATGCGCTGGATGGCCGACAGGGCGACGATACGCTTGTCGGTGGCACGGCCGCTGATGATTATGCCTTCAGCGCCGGTTATGATCTGGACCGGATCGAAGAGACCGCAGACAGCGCGGGCGTGATTGACCGGGTTATCTTTGGCGAAACCGTGCGCGCACAGGATTTGGTGCTGCGCCGTCAAGGCGATGACCTGCTGATTGATCTTGGCAACGGGGCGGATGTTCTGACCATCGTGGGCGGCCTTGGTCAGACGTCTGTTGAACAATTCCTGTTTGCCGATGGCACGACCCTGACCACCGAAGACATTCGCGACCGCTTGCTGCAAGGCACTGATGGCGATGATTTTTTGGTGGGCTTTGATGGCCGCAGTGATCTTTTTGACAGCGGCGCAGGTTCGGATGCGATGGAGGGCGGCACCGGCGGCGATTCCTACAGCTGGGGGTATGGTGATGGCGCGGACAGCGTGCGCGACACCGGCGGGATCGACACGATTGCCTTCAAGCCCGGCATCACACTGGCCGATCTGGACTTTGCCCAAATTGGCAGTGATATTGTTCTGACGCTTGATCGCACCGACGAAACGCTGGTGATCTTGCAAGGGGCATCACAAAACAGCGCTGACTGGATCGAAAATTTCACCTTCGACAACGGCGATGAACTGACCCTTGAACAAGTGCGATCGTTGATTTTGCAGGCGCAGTCCAACAGTGGCATGGACTTGATCGATGGCACCAATCTGGATACCGGCCTGCCTTTGATCCCCGGACCGGGTTTTGACTCGGTTTTGATGGGCGCCGATACGCGGATCGTGTTTACCAAGGGCGATGGCATTGACCGCATCACACCGCCCGACACGGTAGGCAATGCCGAGATTTTCTTTGACGATCTGACACCGGCGGATGCCGAGGTGCGGATCACTCGACTGGATGGTAGCGACCTGACCATTGGGTTCCCTGAAACGGGCGATCAGGTTATTCTGGTCGGCGCGCGAGATCGTGCAAACCTCCCGTCGCTTGTCTTTGCAGACGGCACCGTATGGACGCGCGAGGCCCTGTTCGCCGCCGCCGTCAAGGCGCAGATCAGCGACCAGAATGATCTGGTGTTCGCAACTGCACAGGCCGACCTGATCCAGGGTGGATTGGGCGATGACGATCTGCGCGGTGCGGATGGCGATGACACGTATATCTTCACGCGTGGCGATGGCCGTGACATCATCACCGACAGTGCAGGCACCGACACCTTGGACGTTCGCGGCTATAGCTTGGACGAACTGCGCTTTACCCGGCCTGTGGCGGATCGCGACGAACTTGTCATAACCTTCGATGGCACTGGTGACGAAATCGTTCTGCGCTATGGCACCAATCTGGCCGGCGTGGATACCCTTGTTCTGGCAGATGGCACCACCCTGACGCGCGACCAGATGTTTACTGCTGCTATCGGGCAGGGGACGGATTTTGACGATGTCCTCACCGGAAGCTTCGGTGCGGAAACGCTGGAAGGTGGGCTGGGCGACGACACGCTTGAGGGCGGGTCCGGCAATGACACCTACATCTACCGCGCAGGTGATGGCCGTGATTTGATCGACGAAACAGGCTCGAGCAGCAACATCAACAGATTGCTTTTGCCGGATTACACGCCCGAGGATGTGACCGCGCTGGCGATGTCGAACCAGTATGACGTCATGCTGCGTTTTCCAGATGGTGGCGAGATCATCCTTGAAAACGGGCTGTATCGCTTTGCGGCGCGTGTCTCGCATATTGAGTTTTCCGATGGCACCGTCTGGACGTATACTGATCTGGGCGCCGCGATCCAACAGACCGCGTTCAACACCGCACCGCCCATACTGCGTGGCACCGATGGCGATGATGTGCTGACCGGCACGACCCAAGATGAACTGATCGACGGGCAAGCGGGTAATGACGACTATGTCATCGCGCGTGGCGGTGGCCACGATACCATCACCATGGCATCAACGTATATCGGCTATGATGTTCTGCATCTGCCGGGCTATGCCTTTGCCGACGCGCAGTTTGCGCCATCGGCGGACAATCCTGAAAACCTTGTGATCACCTTTACCGGCACCGATGATCGCGTGGTCATCGAGAATGCGATGAACTGGGTCACATTCAGTTACGCCACCTTCCGCCCCACGGTTGAGACCTTCCGTTTTGATGACGGTGATTACACGCTCTGGGATGTGGCCGACAACATGTTGGCCGGGCAGATCACGGCTGGCGACGACGCGGTCAACCTTGCCGCCCCGCGGGAAACCATTCGTCCCGGCGCCGGTGACGATACCGTGTCAGGCTTCATGACGGATGACGTGATCCAGTTTCACGCCGGTGATGGAGGGTTGCAGATCAACCCCAATGAAGGCCCCGATGACGCGACGCTGGAACTTTACGGGTATACCCCGGAACAGGTCACTGTCGCGCGTGATTTGTATGAACAAAACGGTTACATCCTAACCTTCGATGGCTCGGACGACCGGATTGTGATCCGGACAGGCCAAGGCTCCAGCTACGCAGACGGCGCCATCGGAACAATAGAATTCGTGGATGTTGGCGTCAGCTGGTCCCGCAGCACTCTGAACGCTTTGGCCCCTGAAATATCGGCTGAAATCACCGCCACACCGGGCAATGACACACTTGAAGGGACGGACGGAACCGAAACCATCGAAGGCCTGCAAGGCGATGATCTGATCTTGCCACAGGACGGCCCGGATACGGTTGTGTTCTCGCGCGGCGATGGCGTGGATTCCATCGCTTTGGACGAATACAGCGCGGTTCGCGTGACCCTGCAACTGACCGATATCAACCCCGCTGATGTGCAGCTTGTGCGCTCGCCGGTCGATCAACGCTTCAGCTTTTACAGCGCGCCAATCGAATTGCGCGTGACCGACAGCGAGGACCGTATCTGGATCGGCGACCCCGACCGCACTTTGACGCAGATTATCTTTGGTGACGGCACGGTCTGGGATCAAACCCAGATTCAGGATTCGGTTGAAACGCTTGTCCCGGCTGAGGGTGTTGTGACGGTGGATGTGTTCCAAACGTCTCCGGGCACCACCATCGAGTCGACACCGCAAGACGAGCTTTTTCTGGCAACCCCGGTCATCGACTTCAACTTGAACCGCACCTACGAATACGAGCTTGGCGACGGTCACGACCTGTTTAGTATTACGACGGATTTCGGTGGTGGCGGCGGTAGTCGGATCATCATGCCGGATATCGCCTCGACGGATATCACAGCACAAGTTCTGCCTTTCATGTCACCTTTGGCTGGCCGGTTCGGCCCTCCGTCAAACGATTTGTTGCTGACCTTCGGATCTGAAAATGACAGTGTGCGCATCGCGTCCGCGCTGAGCGATTTCGAACCCACCGGCATTGTCGAAATCGAGTTTTCGGATGGTGTGATCCGGACCATGGATCAGATCATTGCCGATGCCCAAGCGGCAGAATTGGCAGCCCCGCGGATTGTCGGTGACGGCGGGTTGAGTTTCACCCGTGGCACAGACTCGGGTGCGTATTTCGTTGAACCACGTGTGAAACAAGACCGTTTTCAAAAGCCCGACTATGTCTATGGAGTGGACGAGGGCGAGACACTTCAGCTTGAAACCACCCAGAATGAGCCGGTCCTGCTGACCCGGCTGGATGGCACGCTGTACCGGATCGATGATGTGTCATCGGCGCCGGTTGTCTCGGCTTACGATAGTCCGTCCACGCTTGTCACGGTCACCGGCCCAGAGGCCGATGCCGCCATTGGGCAGGCCACCGCCGAACCAGTGCCGCTGCAACCGATTACCAGCGGTGAGTGGCTGGTGATTTATCACCCCAACGATTTCACCCAGTTCGAGATCGAATTGATGGCGCTGGATGGGGCGCTCACCTTCTATGACGCCGACGCGCTGGCGCCGCCGCCGATAGATATCCAATTGAACGATGTTCAGCCGTCAGAGTTTTCCATTGAAACCCGCGCTGACGAAGCAATCATCAAAATCGCGCCGCGTCAGCCTGATGGCAGCGATGCGGGCGAAATCTGGGTCGGTGCGAACGAAAACCTTGACGATATCGAGGTGACGCTTGGCGACGGTAGCGTTCTGACGGGCCCTGACTTGCTGGCATTGGCGCCTGCCGGCCCGATCACCACCGACGGCGATGATTTCCTGACGTTCGAAGATGATTTTGAACCCGTTGTGATCGAAGGGATGCAAGGCGATGATGTTCTTCTGTCCGATGCGCGCACCACGACCTTTATTTATCGGCGCGGCGATGGCGATGATCTGATCACAGCGCCCGAAGGGTTTGGCGAACAGCGGACCATGATCGAATTTCATGATATCGCGCCGAACGCCGTGGATGTCATCGCCCACAAGCAAGACCTGTTGATCCGCATCGCCGAAAGCGCCCCCGGTGCAGGTGACGGTGGCATCATTCGCTATGTCGACGGCAATGCGCTTTACAATGCGATCGGGGACGGCGTGGTGGTTGAGAGTGCGCGCATCGGCGCTGTAGTTTTCAACCCCCCAGATCAACCCTCGGACACCCCAGATTTTGATCCCGACAGCCCCCAAGGATTTGCGTTTTGGGATACCGCAGAAATCAACGCGCGCACCCAGCCGGAACTGGGGACTGACGGCAATGATGTGGTCGAAGATCAGACAGGCACCGTTCATACTTACGAGATGGGCCTTGGTGACGATGTCATTTACGCCTTCACCAGTAACGACACATTTATTTACCGCAACGGCGATGGGTTCGATGTCTATGACATGGCCGGTCAAGATCCTTTCGTATCGGGCATGGATCGCGAAGATGTGCTGCGACTGCCCGATTTGCTGCCCGCGCAGGTGACGTTCAGCCGTGAATTCGATGACCTGCTGATCGACATTCCGGCTGATGCCGAAGCTGGCGTTGTGCAGGGGCGGATCACCATCAAGGATGCCTTCCGGTCGAACTATAGCTCTAACAGTATGATCGAACGGGTGGTTTTCGCCGATGACAGTGAACTGAACGGCGCGCAAATCATTGCCGGGGTTATCGCGGATGCGGCCACACCGGGCGATGATCTTGTGAACGGGTCGACCAGCCCCGATACGATATCGGGGGGCGCGGGCAACGACACGCTGGCAGGTGGTGTCGGGTCCGACACCTATCTGTATGATCGCGGTGACGGGTTTGACGAGATTTTTGACCAGTCTTCAGACACGCAAACCGGCCCCGGTAATGTGCTGGTGTTTGGTGCAGGCATCACTGCGGCGGATGTCAGTTATCACAAGATCGGCAGCGGCCTTTTGATCCGCGTCGCCGAAACCGCAGCGGGTATGGGTGACGGCGGGCAAATTCTTGTGCATCGCATGCTGACCGAGGGGGCAGATCAGGCCGTTGGCGTTGCGGAAATTCGCTTCTCCGAAGATGGTGCCGTTGCCACGGCTGGCGATATTGCAACGCAGATTCTAGCCGCGCAGGCCAGCCCCGGCGATGATCAGTTAATCGGCGGCCCCGGCGCGGATGTGATCGAAGGCCTGCACGGCAATGACGAACTGATCGGTGGCGCAGGCGGCGATACCTATGTGTATTCGCGCGGCGATGGCTCTGATCGGATCGACGACAATGATTTTGGACCTGAGACAGATGTCCTTCGTCTGCAAGGTATCGATCCTTCCGAGGTCAAACTCAAACCCGGCCTTGACAATGATCTGCGCATCGTAATTGCCGAAAGCAGCCCCGGTGCAGATGATGGCGGCCATATCACCGCGTTCTATGCCGATGGCGGTGGCAATCGGGGGATCGAAAAGATCGTCTTTGATGACGGCACCGAATGGCAGCGTGATGATTTTGATGCAATCAAACTGGCTGAAACAGCCACCGAAGACGGCGAACGTATCACCGGCACTTCCGCGGCTGATACCATCGCTGGGCTTGGCGGTGATGACCTGTTGCTTGGGCTTGGCTTGGCAGACACCTACGTCTTTTCGCGTGGTGACGGGGCCGATGTTATCGACGACCGAACCGGCCCCTCGAACCGTCTGGAACTGACCGGGTTTGCCGAAGACGAGGTAACCTTTGCCCGGCGCGGGTTTGATGGTGAGGATCTGATTATCCTCCTCAATGAGCCGGGCGATGAAATCCTGTTCGTGGATGGCTTGCGTGACGGCCTGCAACCTTTGTCGGAAATCGTGCTGACAGATAGCGGCACGGTGATTGACATGGCTGCGGTCCAACTGGCCTTGGTCGAAGATCTGGCCGGGGCGGGCGACGATATCATCGTTGGCACGGCATCTGACGACACTTTGACCGGCAGCACCGGCACTGACCTGATTGCCGGTCAAGACGGGAATGATGTCTATATCTACGCCCAAGGTGATGGCGACGACAGGATCAGCGATATTGGCAACGACGCAGGCGATGTTCTGCGCCTGACGGACCTGACCCCCGAAGATATCGAATTTGCCCTGCGCGCCGGGGCGGACAGCCCCGATTTGGTGCTGCTGTTCAAGGATGGCCGCGACAGGATCATCCTTGAAAACGCGCTTGATGGCACAAACGCCGGAGTGGATCGCATTCTGTTTGCCGACGGCACCGAATGGACGGTCGAGCAGATGCGCGCGCAGGCGCTTGACTATGCACAAACGGGCCGCTCAGAGCCGGTGATTGGCTTTGATGGCGATGACACCTTCAACGGCAGCGCCGGGAATGATCGCCTGTCTGGCATGGACGGCAGTGATACCTATGTCATGTCGCGCGGCGACGGTCACGACACGATCGCCGAGGCCGCAAGCGATGCGCTGGACCTTGATCGGGTGGAACTGCCCGATTTCGTATCAACCGAAGTCTCTGTGCGTCGGTTGTTCAAAGGCAGTGACACAGTTGTTCTGACGTTCACCTCGTCCCCCGATGACAGTCTGACGATTGAAAACGCATTCGCGGGTGGTCGTGCCGGGGTCGAACAAATCGTATTCTCGGATGGTGTGATTTGGTCGCCGACGATTCTTGAAACGCTTTTGGCAAACAACGCTCCGGTAGCCCGTGCGGATGGATATTTCACGGCTACCAGCGGCGAAACACTGACCTTGTCGGTCGACACGATGCTGCGCAATGATTTTGACGCCGATGGCGACCCGCTGTCGATCATCGCCGTTGATGGCGGCGATCACGGCGTTGCGGAACTGGATGAAAACGGCCAGATCCGGTTTACGGCCAATGAGGATTTCTTTGGTCCGACGCAACTAAGCTATACCTTGTCGGATGGTCGCAATGGCCTTGCCACCGGGCAGGTCGATCTGCGTGTGCGCCCGGTCGCCGAAGCGCGCGACGACAGCGGATTCACCGTTGAAGAGGATGGCGTTCTGCCCATCGAGACCGAACGCCTTCTGTCCAATGACCTTGACGGCGATCGGATGATCGTGTCGCAAATCCTCAGCAGTGAAAACGGCACTGCCAGCCTGACAAGCGACGGACAGGTTCTGTTCTCGCCGGATCAGGATTTCAATGGCCTGGCCAGCTTTACGTATGTGGCCAACACGCCCGAAGGTGGCCGCGCCGAGGCGCGTGTGACCATTCAGGTCACCCCGACCAATGATGCGCCGAATGCGGCCAATGATTTCGGATTCAGCACCTTCGAAGATGTGCCGTTCCAAGTGTTCGCCCCTGACCTTTTGGAGAATGACAGCGATATCGATGACGACACGCTCAGCGTTGTGTCGGTCACCGGCAGCGCCGATATGGCGGTTAGACTGACCGATGACGGGTATGTTCTGGCCACGCCAACCGATTACTTCTTTGGCAATACCTACTTCGATTATACAATTTCCGATGGCAACGGCGCCACCGCGCAAGGCCGCGCTTTTGTCTATGTCGAACCGGTGAACAACGCCCCCGAACCGGGTGACGACCGCTTTACCACCGCCGAAGACAATCCGCTGATCATCAATCTTGATGATGTTCTGTCGAACGATCTTGATCGCGATGGTGACACAGTCTCGCTGGATGGTTTGCTGCGCTTCGGGGCCTTTGGCGGCACGTTCGAAGCGCTGGACAATGACACCATTCTTTTCACGCCCTGGGCCAATTTCTTTGGTGAGGCGTCTGTGGAATATTACGCCGCCGACGGGCAGGGCGGTGTCGGACGCGGGCAGATCGCGGTTGATGTCACGCCGGTCAATGATCGCCCGGTTGCGCGGGATGAAAGCTACAAGGACGATGCCTTTGAGACGATCCTGCAAGGCACCGAGGATATCCCGCTTGAGATTCCGGTTGCCGAGCTGATGAAAAACGACAGCGATGTCGAAGGGCTGGCCCTGACCTTCGAGAACGTGTCGGATCCGGGCGATGGCGCGATCAGTTTCTCAGCGGATGGAACAACGCTGATTTTCACACCCGATCAGGATTTCTGGGGCGAAACTACATTCAGCTATCTTGTTTCTGACCCCGAGGGGTTGGTCGACGATGCCAGCGTGACGATGTTCTTTGAAAATGTGGGAGACGCCCCGCCGGTCGCGAACGAAGACGTGATCGAAGTGCTTGAAGACGTGCAGATTGTTATCCCGCAATCGGTTTTGTTGGCCAACGACACGGATATCGACCGTGATCCGCTGGAAATCACTGGTGGGCGTCTGCCGGGATTACTTGATTGGCAGTTCGAGTTGCAAGGCACCGTAACGCGCAACGAGGACGGCGATTTCGTGTATCAGCCGCCGCTGAACGGCACGTCTGACTCGGGCTTTTTCTACTTTGTCACCGACAATGCCGATGGCACCTCGGAAGGCTTTGTCGATATCCAGATCATACCGGTCGACGATCAGCCTACGGTGGTTGATGACACGGTGTCGTCCACGCCGCTTGACGTGCCACTGGTCATTCGCATTGCCGATGTCATGGTCAATGACTTTGACGTGGACGAACCCGAGACCGAGCCGCAAAACCTTAGCTTCGTGGGGGTCGATGCGGCCTCGGTTGGCACGGCGACCATTCAGGGCGATTTCATCGTGCTGCGTGTGCCCGAAGGATTCACTGGCCCGGTCGAATTGACATATCGGGTCACCGATCCCACAGGGCTTGAGGATACAGGCCGCATTTTTGCGCTGGTCGAAAACGATTATGCCCGCCTCCTGCAAGGCACACCGGATGATGATCTGCTGATCGGTAACGCGTTGGATGAAACTATTACGGGCCTGGACGGGGCCGACCGGATCGAGGCGCTGGACGGGGCCGACAGCCTTTTGGGTGGCGCGGGCCAGGATACCATCCTTGCCGGAACCGGCGACGATACGATCGAAGGCGGTGACGATGCCGACAGCATTGATGGCGGCGACGGGTTCGATACCGTCACCTTCGCGGCTTCGAATACCGGGGTGCGCGCCGATATCGGCACACGTCTGGGGCAGGGCGGCCACGCGCAAGGCGACATCTATACCAACATCGAAGCGATCACAGGCTCGGATTACAACGATACGCTTGGCGGCACCTTGGGCGACAACCTGATCGCTGGCGGCGCAGGGCGTGACCTGATCGATGGCAAAGCTGGCGCTGATACCCTGCATGGCGATACGGGCGACGATACCATCCGTTCGGGCGAAGGCGCCGATATCGTCGATGGTGGCGATGGATCGGACACGGCCGATTACTTTGGCTCGGCGCAGGCGGTTCAGGTGTCTCTGGCCGATGGCACGGCGCAGGGCGGCGATGCCGAAGGCGACAGCCTGATCAGCATCGAAAATCTGGTGGGCACCGATTTCGACGACCAGCTGATCGGGGATGCGTCAGACAACATCCTGTTCGGGAGGCGGGGTAACGATACAATCATCGGCGGCGCTGGTGACGATATTCTGCGCGGCGGGCGCGGCGCGGATGATCTGCAAGGCGGCGACGGTGTTGATATCGCCGATTACACCCTGTCTGCCCAAGGGGTCGGCGTTGACATGGCCGACGGCACAGCCGGCGGAGGCGATGCGCAAGGCGATACATTCTCGGATATAGAAATCGTCCAAGGGTCTTATCACGACGATACCTTGCGCGGCGATGACGCAGACAACATCCTGCGCGGCGGTCTGGGGGCCGATGTGTTGGATGGGCGCGGTGGCTTTGACCGGGCCGATTATTCGACCGCCGATGTCGGGATCGCGCTGGATCTGGGCGCTGGCCTTGGAACCGCGGGCGAAGCCACAGGCGACAGCCTGATCGGAATAGAGGCGGTAACCGGATCGGTCTGGAGCGATACACTGACCGGCAGCGCCGGGGATGACAGTCTTGATGGCAATTGGGGCGATGACATCATGTCGGGGGCCGGTGGCTCGGATGTTTATTTCTTCGATTACGACAGCGGCACCGATCTGGTGATCGAAAATGGCGCCGACAGCGACGTGGACCGCGTTGTAACCGGCGCCAGCATCTTGCCCAAGGATCTGTCGGTGATCCGCGAAGGCGATGATCTGCTGCTGGAACTCGAACGCGATGACGGTTTCCTGATTGACACGCTACGTGTGGAAAACCATTTCCTCAGCCGGGAACAGGGCATAGAAGAAGTCGCGTTTGCCGATGGCACGGTTTGGGATCGTGATCAGATCGACGCGTTGCAAAGGCTGGGCCGCTTCAATGCGCTTGACGATGTGTATCGTCTGGCAGTCGAAGACATCGAGGCGATTATCAATCCTGCCGACCTGATCGAAAATGATGTCGATCCAGAGGGCATTGCCGGGATCGAATTGATTTCGGTCGGTGCGGCGGTGAACGGCAGCGTACGCATCCTGCCCGATGGCAATATCGGCTTCCTGGGGGATCAGGATTTCAACGGCGACGCGTTCTTTGACTATACCCTGCGGGATCAGTTCGGGCGTGAAACCACCGCGCGGGTCGAGGTGAACGTGGCGCCGGTCAATGATGCGCCCGTGGGTGTCAATGATGGCGTTTTTGCCGGCACCGAAGATACGATCATGCGCATCGCAATCGCTGATCTTCTGGAAAATGACATCGACGTGGATGGCGATCCGCTGTTCCTTGTGGATATGACACCGGTTCTGGGGGATGACGGCGAAGCGCTGTATCCCAAGCAAGCCATGCCTTCGGATTTCCCATTTGTTTTCAGCCTGACACACGGTGTTGGGCGTATTGACGGCGGTTATGTCGAAATCGCGCCGCGCGCTGATCACTTCGGCTATGCCGGATTTACATACACCGTTGTCGACCCCGATGGTGCGGAAGGCACTGGCGAGGTCGAGCTGTTCTTTGCCGCCGTGAACGATGCACCGCGCAGCCGCGATGACACGTATACGATCCGGTTGGAACGCACCGCTGAAATTCGGGTCAGCGATCTGCTGGCCAATGATTACGACATCGAGGAGGACGCCTTCAGCTTCACCGGGGTGCATTCCGCCTTGGGCGGCACTATGGCGCTTGAAACGCGCTCTGAAATGATCCCCGGCACAACCGATATGCGCGACTATCAGGTGGTGACGTTCACCCCCGATGCCCTTGGCGGCGCGCAGTTCAGCTATGACATCACCGACGCACGCGGCGCATCGAACACGATCACCGTCGATTTGACGGTGATCCCGCTTAACGATCCGCCGATTGCGCGTAACGATGGCGGGTTTGTCACGCTGGAAGATACGGTTCTGCTTATTGATCCGGCCAGCCTGCTGGCCAATGACACCGACAACACCGACCCGCTGGACGAGGTGCTGTTCATCTCGGCGCTGGATCGTTTTGCCGAACAGGGCCGCGTCGAGTGGACCGAGGACGACATGATCGCCTTCACACCGCGCCGCGATTACAATGGTGACGCTGGTTTCCAGTATACGGTGGCGGATGGAAATGGCGGCTTTGACACCGCATATGTCAGTATCAACATTCTGCCGTCCAACGACGGCCCGATCCTTCGCGACGATATTGCCCAAGGCAACGAAGACAGCCTGATCAGTGTCATCCCCGGAGAAGTGTTCGGCAACGACGCCGACCCCGAGGGTGATGTGATCTTCTTCGACAGCGTCTCGGTTCTGGGGGTGTTGTCGGGCGATTACGCCTCTCGCTCGGCGATCAATACATCGCTTGGCCTGCAGGCCGGGCAACTGGCCGATGCGGTCACCGCAACCGCCACGCTGGCCGATGGCACTGCTTTGCCTGACGGGCTGACATTCGATGCCGATACGCTGAGCTTTGGTGGCACATGGCCCGATAACCAGACCGATCCGCTGACAGTTTCGATAAGCTTGACCAACACCGACGACGGCAGCAGTTTTGTTGATACGCTGACGCTTGAACCCGAGGCCGATCTGACGGGGGGTGTCGTGTGGCAGCCCGGCATGGCTGTGTTCGACATTTCTCAGGGCGCGTTTTCGGTTCAACAGGCCAATGGCCGTCCATTGCCATATTGGCTGGAATTCGATCCCGAGACGCTTCAGATCACCAAGATCGCGGAACCGCCGGTGGACCAAACCGATCCCGTGCGTCTGCAATTGCGCTTTGATGCGCCACAAGATCCGGTGCCCACCGGCCTGTTGGACGACCTAGGCAATCCGATTTTTGATCAGGTATTCGGCACGCCCGGTTTTGCCGTCGAGGTGCTGATTGATCCGCAGGCTGATCTTGACCCGGCAGTGAACGAGTTGTTCGCAAATGATGGCTTCTTTGGGGGGCAGGGCCTTTATACCGTCGCGCTGCCACAGGACGGAACGGTGCAGGCGCTGTCCGAAACTGGGGCCGACCTGCCATCTTGGCTGGCCTATGACGATGCGGCGCTGACCTTTGACGGGACGCCACCGCCGATTTTCGTGGGCACCCCGCCAGTGCGGCTGGATGTCAGCGGTGACGCGATGGCGTATTCGGTTCTGACCGAACTGCCAATCGATGCACTGTACAGACTTGGCGGCGCAACCACCGAAGGCTTTGGCGGCAGCATTGTTGATGACGAACGCTTTACCCTTTTCACCCCCGAGGACTTCAACGGGCAGGTTGCGCTCAGCTACACTGCGCGCGATGAAAAGGGCGGTATCTCTGACGAGAACGGCGTTATCATCGTCAACGTCCTGCCCATGCCGGAACGCCCCGATGCCGAAGAAGATATCTTTGAAACCGACGAAGATATCGCCACCACCTTCGCACTGGCCGACTTGCTGACCAACGACTTTGACGAAGACGGCGATCCGATCCGTGTGATCGAGGTGAACCAGCCGCAAAACGGCGCGATCACCGTAAACCTGTCGTCGGTGCAAATCGCGCCACCTGCGGCCTTGCCGGTGATTGCTGGCGGCACCTACAGCGCAACGCTGACAAATGGCACGGCCTTGCCCGCGTGGTTGGTGATTGATGCCGCGACGGGTTTGCTGTCAGGCACGGTTCCGTTGGATATGGCGGGAACACTGGACATTGCGGTGACCCTGACCGATGGCACCGACAGCTATGTGGAAACGCTTTCGACCACGCTGGATGGCAATGACGGCGTCACGCTCGCCTATACGCCCGACCCGTCCTTCAATGGCACGGATGGGTTTACCTATACCATCACTGACGATGCCCAAGGCACAGCGACAGGCAATGTGGTGGTCAATGTCGCGGCTGTGAATGACCCGCCCAAAGCCACCGATGATTCCCTTTCGGTGCTGGAAGACTCTTCGCTCATCATCGACGCGGCGACCATTCTGTCCAATGACACGGATGTTGACGGCGATGTGCTGGGCGTTTTGTCAGTTGCCAATCCCACGAATGGCATCGTCACATTTGACGGCACCCAGATCGTCTTTACCCCGATTCCCAATTATGATGGTCCTGCCGGCTTTGACTATACGGTAACGGATGGAACAGATGGCACCGATACCGGCCGGGTTGAGATCAACGTGATCTCGACCAATCAGCGGCCTGTTGCGGGCACTGATACCTTCAACGCGCTAGAGGATCAGCCCCTGACAATCGCAATTGACGATCTGTTGTTGAATGACAGTGACCCCGATGGCGATCCGTTCAGCTTTGTCAGCGTCGACAGCCGGGTTGATGGTGCGCGCAGCTTCATGTTGCCCGATGGTCGTATTCAGTTCGTGTCGGACGGCGACGCCTTCGGCGAGATGGTGTTCACCTACCGCATCAGCGATGGTCGCCTGACGGGCACTGGGGAAATCCGGATCGATGTTGCCCCG
>DATFJQ010000172.1:0-10980 GCA_035269125.1 Roseovarius sp. | reverse complement strand
GAGGCCAAGGGCCTGATGAAGACCGCGATCCGCGATGACAACCCGGTCGTGATCTTCGAAGACAAGCTGATGTACAACGACAAGGCGCCCGTTCCCGAAGAGGAATTCCTCATTCCCTTCGGCGAGGCTAATATCAAGCGTGAAGGCGCGGATATCACCCTGATCGGCACCTCGTCGATGGTGCAGGTCTGCGAGGTCGCCGCCGAAATCCTCGCCAACGAAGGCATCGAGGCCGAGGTGATCGACCCGCGCACCATTGTGCCGCTGGACGAGGCCACGTTGCTCAAATCGGCCAAGAAAACCAGCCGCGTGATCGTGGTGGATGAAGGCCACCAAAGCTTTGGGATCACCGGGGAAATCGCCAGCCGGATCAATGAAAAGGCGTTTTACCACCTTGATGCCCCGGCGCTGCGCATGGGGGCTATGGATGTGCCCGTGCCGTTCAGCCCCGCGCTGGAAGACATCACCGTGCCCACGCCCGAAGCCGTGGCTGAGAACGCCCGCAAACTGATGAGCGGGGAGATGATCCATGCCGCATGAGGTCATCATGCCCGCCCTCGGGATGGCGCAGGATACCGGCAAGATCGTCAGTTGGCTCAAATCTTCTGGTGATGCGGTCAAATCCGGTGATGCGCTTTTCGAAGTGGAAACCGACAAGGCCACGATGGAGGTCGAAGCTCCCGCCGATGGCTACCTGACCGATGTGCAGGCCGACGCCGGGGCCGAGGTGCCCGTCGGCAATGTCATCGCGCTGATTTCCGACAGTGCCGAGGACAATGGCCCCCTGACCAAAGCGGCACCCGCCGACACCGCGTCCGACACCCCGGCAGAGCCCGCCACCCAAACGGCCGCCCTACCCGACGGGGCCGAGGTGATCATGCCCGCGCTTGGCATGGCGCAGGATACCGGGTTGATCGTGGCGTGGCATAAGGGGCTTGGCGATGCCGTCGCCTCGGGCGATATCCTTTTTGAGGTGGAAACCGACAAATCCACCATGGAGGTGGAAGCCGGGCAGGATGGTTTTGTCGCCGCTTTGCTTGCCGACGCGGGCGAAGAGGCCCCGGTGGGTGATGTGATCGCCATCATTTCCACCGACAAACCCGACGCCCCGGTGCAGCGCAGCATCGCGGATGCGGCCAGCCCCAAAGCCGTCGCCCCGCAGCCGGCGCAAGCGGACGAGCCAGAGAGCGCCAAGCCAACAGCGACCCCGACCAAAGCGGCGGCCCCGAAACCGGCCCCCGCCGCCAAACCGCGCGCCGATGGCCGCATCCTTGCCTCGCCCAAGGCGCGGCGCTTGGCGCTGGAACAGGGGCTTGATCTGAACCGGCTGGTCGAGGCGGGCCATCCACAGCCCTACCACGCGTCGGATATCGAGGTGCTCAAAGCCCTGCCCACGGCGCCTGCCGCGGGCACGGCCACCGCGCAATCGCGCCGCCTGACCGCCGATCTGCCACACGATGGCTTTGCCGCCTTCGCCGCATGGGCCGCTGACACGGCCGGGCTCAAGGATGCACCGGCGCTGCTGGCGGGCCTCGCCGGGGCCAGCCTCGAAGGCGATCACGCCATCGTCGCGATTGAAACCTTCGGCCAAACCCGCGCCTTCGCCGTGCCCGCCGGGCCGCTTGGCGCGATTACCCCCGCCGATGACGGGGCCGCGCCCGATCTGACGCTGCGCGACCTGCGCCTGAGCCACATCAGCACCGTCGATCTTGGCGCCGAGGACACCCCCGTTCTCACGCTCGCGCGGGCAGGTGACGGCCTGTCCATCACGCTTGAATGCGCGGCCCACCACCTGACCGCACGCGAGGCCACGGGCCTTCTCTCCGAATTCGCGGGTCGCATGGAGCAACCGCTCCGCCACCTGCTCTAAGACATGGAGTCCAAAATGGAATTCACCGATCTTTATATCAACGGCGAATGGCACAAGACATCCGACCGTTTCGACGTCATCAACCCTGCCACCGAAGAGGTTCTGGCCTCCGTCGCCTCCGCCGATATCGCCGATGCCGACGCCGCCCTTGATGCCGCCGAAGCCGCGATGAAGGATTGGGCGGCCCGCACCCCGCGCGACCGCTCCGAAGTGCTGCGCCGCGCGTGGGAGCTGATGACCGCGCGGCTGGATCACTTCGCCCACCTGATCACGCTGGAAAACGGCAAGGCCGGGGTCGATGCCAAGGGTGAGGCGACCTATGCCGCCGAGTTTTTCCGCTGGTTCGCCGAAGAAGCGGTGCGCGCCGATGGCATGATCACCCACGCGCCCGCCTCGGGTGCGCGCATCATGGTCCAACGCAAGCCCGCCGGTCTGGCCGTGCTGGTCACACCGTGGAACTACCCCGCCGCCATGGGCACCCGCAAAATCGCGCCAGCCTTGGCCGCAGGCTGCGGGGTGATCATCAAGCCCGCCTCGGAAACCCCGCTGACCATGCTGGCGCTGATGCCGCTTCTGGAAGAGGCGGGCGTTCCCAAGGGCCTTGTCAACGTCCTGCCCTCGCGGCGGACCGGCGCGCTGGTCGACCATATCATGCACGACCCGCGCGTTCGGGTGGTCAGCTTTACCGGTTCCACCGGCGTTGGTCAGAAGCTTTTGAAAGGCGCCGCCGATCAGGTCTTGAAACCCGCCATGGAGCTGGGCGGCAATGCGCCGGTTGTGGTGTTCGAGGATGCCGATATGGACGTGGCCATCGAAGGCACCATGCTGGCCAAGATGCGCAATCTGGGCGAGGCGTGTACAGCGGCGAACCGCATCTACGTGCACCAAGACATCGCCGCCGAATTCACCAAACGCCTTACCGACCGGATGAGCGCGCTCAAACTCGGCGATGGCAGCGATCCGTCTGTCGATGTGGGGCCTTTGGTCAATGCCGATACCCGCGACAAGGTGGCCGCGTTCGTGGCCGACGCGGTCGCCAAGGGCGCAAAACTCGAATGCGGCGGCGACATCCCCTCGGGCAAGGGCTTCTACTACCCGCCAACGGTTCTGTCGAACGTGTCTGAGGATGCGGACTGCGTGCATGACGAAATCTTCGGGCCCGTTGCGGCGATCCAGACCTTCACCGATCAAGACGAGGTGATCCGCCGCGCCAATGACACCGAATATGGCCTTGTCGCCTATGTCTTCTCGGAAGACATGAAGCGCGCTTTGCAAGTCTGCGAGCGGCTGGACTATGGCATGGTCGGCCTGAACCGTGGTCTGGTCAGCGACCCCGCCGCGCCCTTCGGTGGCGTGAAGCAATCGGGCTTGGGCCGTGAAGGCGGGCATGAAGGCATGCTTGAGTTCATGGAAACGCAATACATCTCGGCCAGTTGGTAAGGGGGCGGATATGAGCGACATCATCGCCCCACCGTCGGTTCGGGCCCGCGCCCTCGAAAAGGGCATCGATATCGAAAAGCTGGCCAAGGATCTTGGCCGCACAACCATCGCCCTTGAGGATCTGGAGGCGGGCAAACCTGCCGCTGGCCCTGCTGGTGACACCTCGTACTGGGATGTGGACCACAGCCAATACGGCCCCGTCACCGAAGAACCGATGAGCCGCTTTGCACAGGTGGCCGCGGCCAATCTGGGGGCGGCCAATGCGCTGATCCCGCAGGTCACGCACCACGACCGCGCAGATGTCACCGCCATCGAGGCGCTGCGCAAGGACCTCAAGCCCGAGGCCCAAGCGCGCGGCGTGAAACTCACCGCGCTGGCCTTTCAGGCCAAGGCGCTGGCCCGTGCCCTGCGCGAGTTTCCGCGCTTCAACGCCTCGCTCAGCCCCGATGGCAAAACACTGACCCTCAAGGATTACGTGCATATCGGCATCGCCGTGGACACCGCCCATGGCCTCATGGTCCCGGTGATCCGCGACGTCGACCGCAAGGGCCTGTGGCAGATCGCCGCCGAAATCGCCGATCTGGCCGGACGGGCGCAAAACCGCAAGGTCGGCCCCGATGAAATGGGCGGTGCCTCGATGACCATCACCAATCTGGGCGGGATCGGCGGCATCGGCTTTACGCCCATCGTCAACCCGCCCGAGCTGGCCATCCTCGGCCTCACCCGCACCGAAACCGTCACGGTCTGGGAGGGCGACACACCGCGCCCCGTGCCGATGGTTCCGCTGGACCTCAGCTATGATCACCGCGTGATCAACGGCGCCGATGCCGCGCGCTTTGTGAGCTATCTTGCCGGGCTGATCGCCGATCCGCGCCGGATCATGGTCTGAGGGGGCGCGAATGTCTGACAACCACGCCGACCTCATCGTTCTGGGTGCCGGACCGGGCGGGTACGCCTGCGCCTTTCGGGCCGCCGATCTGGGGCGCAAAACCGTCATGGTCGATCCACGCGCCACGCTTGGCGGGGTCTGCCTCAACGTGGGCTGCATCCCCTCCAAGGCGCTTCTGCACGCCGCCGAAGTGATCCGCGAAGCCCACCACATCAATGACTGGGGCATCTCAACCGGCAAGGTCTCGGTCGATCTGGACAAGCTGCGCGCCAAGAAGGACGGCATTGTCGGGCACCTGACCACCGGCCTCACCGGTCTGGCCAAGCGCCGCAAGGTGCAGACCATTCGTGGCACGGCGCAATTCACGGGCGACAACAGCCTCGATATCGACGGCGAAAGCTGGACCTTCGATCAGGCTGTCATCGCGGTCGGATCCGCCCCCGTGCGCTTGCCCGGCTGGCCCGAAGACGACCGCATCTGGGATTCCACCGATGCGCTTGAGTTGCGCGAGATCCCAAAGCGATTGGCGATTGTCGGCGGTGGCATCATCGGGTTGGAAATGGCCACGATCTATGCCGCATTGGGCAGCAATGTGACCGTGATCGAATTCATGGATCAGGTCGCCCCCGGCGCCGATGCCGAGGCGGTGGCGGTCCTGCACGCCGCGCTTGAGGCCGAAGGCGTCACAATCCACACCGGCACCAAGGTGGCGCAGGTGAAAGCCACCAAACCCGCCCTGACACTCACCTGCGAAGGTGGGTTTGAGGGCAGCATCAAGGCGGATGCCGCGATTCAGGCCGTGGGCCGTCGCTCAAACGGCAGCCTCGTCGCGCCAGAGGCCGCAGGTGTCAAGATGGACGACCGGGGCATTATCCACGTCGATGCCTCCTGTCGCACCAATGTCGAGACTATTTTCGCCATTGGCGATGTCACCGGCAACCCGATGCTCGCGCACCGCGCAACGCATCAAGGCCACATCGCCGCCGAGGTCGCCAGTGGCCATGCCGCCGCCCTCGATACCGACCTCATCCCGTCGGTCGCCTATACCAACCCCGAGTTGGCTTGGGCCGGCCTCACCGAAGCGCAGGCCAAGGACCAAGGCCTCGCCCACAAAACCGCCAGCTTTCCCTGGGCCGCCAGCGGGCGCAACCTTGCGTCGGGCGGCGGCGACGGGCTGACCAAATTGGTCTATTGCCCGAACACGCACCGCCTTTTGGGGGCCTCGATCGTTGGGCGCAATGCGGGGGAATTGCTGGCCGAATGCGTGCTGGCAATGGAAATGGGCGGCCGGCTTGAGGACATCGCGCTGACCGTCCATGCCCATCCGACATTATCCGAGACCATCGCCTTCTCAGCCGAACGCGCGCTTGGCACGCTGACAGACCTTTAATCAATGCAGGAGCCAAGGATCGACCTGAGCGGCAAAACCGCCCTCGTCACCGGCGCCAGTCGGGGCATCGGTCTGGCCATCGCACAGGCATTTGTTCAATGCGGTGCCGACGTGATCGGCGTCGGAACAAAGATCACATCGCAAGACCTCGCACCGCTGTTTCAGGGTCAGCCCGGCAGCTTTCAACCGCTGGATTGCGACCTCTCCGATCGCAACGGGATTGACGCGATGATCTCTGGCCTCGACGACAAAGGGGGGCAGATCGATATTCTGGTCAACAACGCAGGGATCATCCGCCGAACCGAGGCCGCCCACCACAGCGTTGAGGATTGGGACGCCGTCATGGCGGTCAATCTGGATGCCGTCTTTTTGCTGAGCCGTGCATTCGGGGCGCGGATGCTGGACCGCGGTCATGGCAAAATCATCAACGTCGCCTCGGTGCTCTCCTTTCAGGGGGGAATTCTTGTGCCCGGCTACGCGGCCACAAAGGGCGCCATTGTCCAACTGACCCGCGCCCTCGCCAATGAATGGGCCTCCAGCGGCGTCAACGTAAACGCCGTGGCCCCCGGCTACGTGGCCACCGACAACACCTCTGCCCTGCAACACGATCCGGGCCGCTCGGCCGAACTGCTGGCAAGGGTTCCCGCAGGCCGCTGGGGACAACCCAAGGACATCGCTTGGCCCGCTGCCTTTCTCGCCAGCGATCTGGCCAAATTCATTCACGGTACTGTCCTGCACGTCGATGGTGGATGGCTGGCACGGTAGGCCAAAAAGTCTCGAATAAACTCGGTGCCTCGGCTAAAAAGCGCTTTTTTTTCTTAAACTGGCCCTCGGAGCCGGGGGGCAGCGTGCTCTTTCCTGCCTTGACGCGTGTCGTCCCCGATGCGGTGCCCCTCCCGGCATCTCCAATTCTCTCGTCCTAACCAAAATTTATATTCAGTGTCGCGGTTCGACCATTGCTCCGAACAAACCTGCTGCGGCAGTGACCCGCGTCCGCTTTGGGGAACCTTCTGAGTGGCGAACACATTTTCGGTCAAAGTCCGGTCGGGGCCGTTCTACAATAACTTGTCCGAGCTGGCGGCTTGGGTGCCGCGTTGCCGCTTGATACCACTGAAACCGACGTCCCGAATGCCGCGTCATGCGCAGACGACGGCACGGCACAAGACGCCGCCACGACATGGCCACAGAGGCCGGAATAGCGGGCCTCGAAGTAAGCAAGGCAGTCGATCGATAGGGCAAGTCAATGACGCCCTGGACCAATAGACGAACCCGATCACATCACTCATCCGCGTCAAGCCAGATACGAAACCGACGCTGGCGCAGTTCTTCGGTGTTCGCGTACCAACTGCTATCCTGAACGAGCGCCCGGCCACCATGCTGAGGAGCGTTCGGCAGATAGGCGCGCATTGGCACGCCCGTGTCCGGGTTGAGACCGATCCGGTCGAAGGCGGACCGGCGGGTCGGACCATATGGGATACGGGCGGCGAAGCGCGCCATGCTGGCCGCCTCGGTTGCGTGGGTGATGAAGTTGCGGGCGGCATCGGGCGCGTCGGTCGCTGCGGCAATCGCCCAGACCTCGATGCCGATTATGCGGCCATCCCAGACGACATCGATGGGAACCCGGCCATTTTGTGCCAGGTCGAAGAACCGGCCGTTGAAGCCGGCTGCCATGACCGCCCGGCCATCGCGCAGCATCTGAGCGGGTTCGGCCGGGTCGTCCCACCAGACGATGTCGTCCCGGATGGTATCAAGCTTGCGGAACGCCAGCCGCAGCCCGCGATCGGTGCTCAGAAGGCCATAGACCTGTTCGGGCGGCACGCCCTCGGCCAACAGCGCCCATTCCAGAATGCCATCTGGACTGCGCTGAATGGCGCGTGGGCCGGGAAAACGCGTCGTGTCGAAGACATCCTCGATACGGGTCGGTTTGACCCCGGCAAAGGCGCGGTCATCGAAGGCCATGACGCGGGCATAGGCATTCTGCGGAACGGAACAGCGATCCGGCCGAACCGGGGTGAAATCCGCCAGCGCCTCGGACGAGAAGAGCGCGCCCGGATCAAGCCTCAGCAACAGGCCGCTTGCGCAGGCAACGCGGGCCTGGTCGGCCAGCATGTCGATCACGTCCCATCCCTCGGCCGGACCGCGCTCGGCCAGAGCGGTCCAGGTGCCATCGTAGACGTCCACCTCGATATCGTGGCCAGTGTCTTCTGCGAAGGGCTCGATGATGGCCTGTCGTTGCGCGGCCTCATAGGCCCCGCCCCATGACACGATCGTCAACTCGTCTGCGGCCAAAGGGGCCGCGCTCAGCGCACAGGCCAGACAGAGATCAGATAGACGCATTCTCTTCCTTTCGCAGACGCGCCGATTCATCGAGCCAGGCCGAAATGAGATCCGCCTCCGATACCGCGCCAAGGTATTTCCCGCTCTCGCCCGACACGACGGGCACCGCATCACCGACGAAACCGCGCAGGCGCTCCATCGCTTCAGCAAGATCGGTGGTGTCCTTAAAGATCAACCGGGCCTCCACGGTGCCTGCCTCGACATCGCCGATATCGCCATGGGCGGCGGGCGTGAACACGCCCAGCAAACTACCGTCCCGGTCGAGAACGAAAGCTTCGCGCCATCCGTGCTCATGCAAACGGTTCGCCACATCTGACGGCGTATCATCCTCGGTGGCAGTCACCGCATGGGCTTGCAGGTAGTCGGCAACCCTCAGCGCCGCGAGATGCGCGTGACCCCGTCCAAGGGAGAAGTCTATGCCGCGGCGGGCCAATTGAACGTCAAACAGGGACCGGCCAAAGGCGCGATGCGATACGAGGTTGGAAAAAACCACCGCAACCATCGCGGCGATGGTCACATCGTAGTTCCGGGTCAATTCGAATACGATCAGGATGCAGGTCAAAGGCGCCCCGATCACGGCACTGGCGAAACCCATCATGCCACAGATCGCGTAGATCGCCGCACCGGAACTGGGCAGGCCCACAATCCCTGACGCTACGGTCCAGAAAAACACGCCGATCAGGCTCCCGATCAGAAGTGAAGGGCTGAACGCGCCACCTGAGAAGCCGGCCCCGATGCACAGCGCGGTCAGCACGGTCTTGGCAACAATCAAGACCACCACTTCGCCCAACCCGAAGGCGCCGTCGATCGTGGCAAAGCGCAGTGTCGAGGTGCCGATGCCTAGAACGTCCGGCAGGGCCAGCGCCGTCAGACCGACCGCGAGGCCCGCCATGGCGGTGCGCAACTCGGGCCGCTTGATCCACCTTGCCAGCGGCGGCCCGAGGGCCAGAAGCAGCCGCATGAAGACAATGGCCCCTAACGCCACGAGAAGGCCCAGAGCCGCGATAAGAGCGAATTCAAAGCCATGTGCGATGCCGTGAGACTCGATCCGGAACAAAGCGGGTCGCTCAAAAATAACGTTGGCGACGACATAGCCAGTGACCGACGCGACGGTTACCGGTGCAAAGGCGCGGGTGGCGTAATGGCGCAAGACGACCTCATGCGCGAAAAGAACACCCGCAATCGGCGCATTGAAAGCGGTCGATATTGCTGCGGCCACGCCGCAGCCGATCGCGATACTGGCAAGATTGGGCACGCCAAGGCGCAGACGCCGCGCAAAGCCTCCGAAGATCGCGCCGAGATAGACCATCGGCCCGTACTGGCCGACCGAGGCGCCCGCGCCCAGAGACAGGGCGGCCGTTCCGGTCGAGATCAACCCGCTGCGAAGGCCCGGAAGCGGTTTGTGAAACTGCACGGCCTCGATTACGTCCGGCGGGCCCAGCGGCCGCCCGGCCGGTGACAGGTGTCTATGCACCAGCCCCACGATCAGCCCGCCCAGCGTCGGCACGAGGATCGTGGTCATGGCCACCAGCCACGGCAGGCTTTCCCACTGCACTCGCGCCTTGGGGGCGACCAACAGCCCAGTGTTCAGCAGCGTAACCAGCTCCACCAGTGCGACGGCCGCCAGCGAGGCTGCGCTCCCGACGACAAGGGCAATTCCGGTAAGAACGAGCACGCGCCATAGCAGCGGCGCCGTTTCGGTGTTTGGGTCTCTGGCCATCCAGAGTGAGGGTGACCCACTTGAAAGGACGACGCAAGGCCGGCTGAAATCGTTATCAATGCCGACGGTGCGACCGTCCGGAAAGGTCAATGGCCGTCATGGAAGCAAGAAATCCCAGCGCTTGCATCACCGATGGACGTAGGCATAGCCCCGGAACGGCCTCGCAGCCTTTGGTTCGAAAACGCGATAGCTGACCTTCACCGCGTGAATCGCGAACTGGTAAGAAGCGGGACGAAGTGACCTTGGATCAGTTTCGTGTTGCGAACGAAACAACTTTCTAAGCAAACGCCAATGCGCAGTAGAACTGCCGCGACAACTGCGCTTCGAACACTAGCGAACATGTAACTTTCAAAACTTCGGCCAAAAATTAATCCTGATTTATTGCCTGAAAACAGCATAAATAGCCACGCACCCGAACAAATAAGAAGCACCAACCAGAATTTACCAAACTCACTCATTCGTGCACGGAAAAGCTTTGCTAAGCGCAACGGCCATTCCGACTGCAGCGGGAATGTCCCATTGAGAAGGGTTGGCTCTAGCCCAATTTACGAATGTTTGCATTATCGCTCCGTTTGTTGCGTCAGCTTCAGATGTGAAGCGGTGATACGGGTTCCAGCCGTGCAGTTTACTCTCACAATTGTGCCTTGCAATTGTAGTGACTCCCTCGACAACGCCCATACAAAAAACGGCATCGAGATTGATTTCATCGTCAAGAGCAGCGTCACATTTTCCCAATAAATCCTGCACGTTATAAGCGTAGCCCAAATTTGCTGGCGTTAAGAGGACAGCAGTAAGCGTCAAAGCTTTTCCTATTCTCATACTTAGTGGTCTCCTTAGGACTATTGTATTCTAAGGCATCCCACTTGTCGGCGACCGTTGCAATCCGCTCGAGCAAGCCCAGCATTTCGTTGGAGCAATTTTACAGACTTTTTGTTTAGACGATTACACGAAACCAGAATGGCGTTGCAGGCTATTGAGTATTTCTAGTTTTGTGTGGGTGGGCTTTGTTTTTCAGATGTGTGAACCAAGACCGGCGGCGGCAGTCAAATTCTGGCGCTGTCAAATCAGAACAAAAAAGTTAATTTTCCCGTAAACTCCTATGCCAACCAAAAATATATGTGGGCAAAAATGTGGGGAACGACTTGGGTGGTTTGGTGCAAAATATTGATTTTGTTAGGATAAATTAGAATATGTGGCGGAGGAGGTGGGATTCGAACCCACGGTACGCTTTCACGCACGCCGGTTTTCAAGACCGGTGCATTCGACCACTCTGCCACTCCTCCGGTTTGTCTCTCCTACAGCGCCTTTTCCGATTCTGGAAGACACTGAAATCT
>DATFJQ010000171.1:0-2369 GCA_035269125.1 Roseovarius sp. | reverse complement strand
GGTAAAGCCCAACCCCTTTAGAATACTGGCGGCGCGGGCCTCGGCAGACCAAGCATCAATATCGGCCAGCCGCGTCTGGATATCCGCGATGCGGGTGGCATCGGTGGCGGTGTCGGCCTCGGTCATCAACGCCGCGCGTTCGGTATCGGCGGCCAGCACCGTGTCGATCAGCGACACCTCATTGCTTGGCACCTCTTGGGCGACCCCACCGATGCGGGCACGCGAGGGCAGGGTGATTTCCCCGGTATCAAGCGTCAACTCGCCCCGGATCAGCCGGAACAGCGTGGTTTTGCCGGTGCCATTACGACCGACGATGCCCACCTTGTGCCCGTCAGGGATAGAGGCGGTTGTGTGCTCCAGCAGCGGGCGCCCGGCAACGGAATAGGATATGTCATTGATATGCAGCATGGGCGCGGTGTGACGCAATCGCAGGCAGCCGTCAATCGTGGCTTTTCAAAGCGGCACCCCCATGCTATCGGGGCCGCGATATCTGGGGCGCGGGCAGGAGCCTGCGCCGGTTTTACCAAGGAAAGAGGCTGATATGGCTGTCGAACGTACGCTGAGCATCATCAAACCCGATGCAACCACCCGCAACCTGACCGGCAAGATCAACGCCAAGTTCGAAGACGCTGGCCTGCGCATTGTCGCGCAGAAGCGGATTCAGCTGACCAAGGCGCAGGCGGGCGAATTCTACGCCGTGCATAAAGAACGCCCGTTCTATGACGAACTGTGCGAATTCATGGCGTCGGCCCCGGTTGTGGTGCAGGTTCTGGAAGGCGACGGCGCCATTGCCAAGAACCGCGACGTGATGGGCGCGACGAACCCCGCCGATGCGGCCGCCGGCACGATCCGCGCTGAATTCGCGGAATCGGTTGGCGAAAACTCGGTTCACGGCTCGGACGCGCCTGAAACCGCGGCGGTCGAAATCGCTTACTTCTTTTCCGGGCTTGAACTGGTCGGCTAAGCCGGGTTCAGCTTTGCGCTAAACAAGGCCGCTTCTGGTGTCAGGGGCGGCCTTTTCTTTTGCCGCTGGCGCGCGGTAAGGCTTAGATGCTGGCGAAGTCGTTAAAGACCTGCTTTGACACGCTTGGCGCTGTGGTTTGCGGTGCTTTCGTCTGAGGCTGCGACTCGGTTCGAGGCGCCGACGCCTGCGGGTTTGGGGATGTTGAAGCCATAGGGGCTCTCCGTCTGCTGCTCTGCGCATTCGCGCGTGTGTTGCGGCAGGCCAGCCCATGACACCGGGCTGGTGCCTTTGATTATCCGGTTAGGATCTCAGGTGAATGTGGCGAAAAAACGGCGGGCTTTATTCCGACATCCGATCTATGACCGTAACGCCACAGCCTTCGAATTTGTCCACGTCCACCAAAGCGTTAGGTGTATCGGACAAGGCGATTTTGCAGGTGATCAGTGGGCATGGGGTCCATGCGACCCGCGCGGATCATGTCAAACAGGGCCGAAAACCGGTGCGCGCCAATCTCACGGCTGCAGTGCAGGGTGATCTGGCGGGCATAGATCAGATCAAGCAAGGGCAGGGGCGGCGTGGCATGTGCCGCAAGCGGCATCCAGATCTGGACGTGACGGCGCATTTTGCGAAGGGATTTCAAAGAATTGATGAATGTTTGGTTTAGCCCAAGCGCATCCACCGACACATGGACAGCGCCATCTGTCATGTCGCGCACCGTTTGGCCGACATCGCCGCTTGACTGGTGCCTGCCTTGCACGATTGAGCAGACCGCACCACGCCGCGCCCTGTGGGTCGGGCCATAAGCTTCATAGACAGTAAATAAGCGGGGTGTGGGTGATGCAGCATCTAAGTGCTGCGCATAGGTATGTGAGCTGCGGGGAATGTATGCCCAAGACATCTGTCGCAGGTTGGGTATCTGGCGCATAATCCACCATATCGTGCAACCCACATGGCACACACCCCATCTGGCGGTGTTAAGCAAGGGGTAGGGCGGGTCTGATTTCGGCCTGATCGCCTAGTTTAACGTCGGTTTACAAAAAAAATGTGATTTTGTGTGAGAAAGGGGGTTGCGGGTTGTTGGTGTTATCCGTAAATACCCCCTCACCGGCGGCGCTGAGGCGCACAACGGGACGCCAGACGGAACGAAGGAGCGATGCTCTTGAGGGAAGCGCGGCGGAGATAATTCAGAGGTAGATGAGGCAGGATGCGCCAAGTTAGATTGGCGCTTCGTGTTGATTTTGTCTCTACGCTCTTTGAAATCGACGGTATCTGAAGAGATATGTGGGCGGTTTGGTTCGTTTCGATGGATCAACGTCTGTATATCAACGCTGGTAGGGTTTTGGTGTTTCGGCACCTGTATGACCCGATGACCAGTGTCAGCTTCACTGTTTGAACGGCTTTCGGT
>DATFJQ010000170.1:0-2818 GCA_035269125.1 Roseovarius sp. | reverse complement strand
AAGCCGCGCGAAGGCCTTGGCGTTATCTGCGCCGAATCCCATTAAATCGGCGCTCCAGCCCGTTGACGGGTCGTGGATCGAGATGCGGCCCGTGTCGTGCCGCATGACTGTGACGGGGCCATTCATGGCGACCCGGTGTTTTGTACGTTCGCGTTCGATGACCCGCCAAACGCCCGAAATGAACCCACCGTTTTCCGGGGTAAGATCGGCAATCAGCGCGCCATCGGGGGCGGTCACCGTGACCGCGCCTGACATATCGCCATCAAGGAAAAAGCTGCGTTCATGCACGATATTGCCTTGGGGTGGGGTTGAAATCAGCGGGCGATCGGTGACCCGTGCGAACGTGACCAGTGCCAGCACTGCCAGCACCAGCCCGAACATGGCACGCACCATGAGGCGCGGGATAAGGTCTTTGTCCTGCGGGGTGCGAATGTGGGGCTGGGTATCGGTCTGGGTCATGGTGTCTCTCTTATTCGGCGGCGACGGGTGCTTGAGTTTGCAGCGGGTTCGGGGCGACCTTCGGGGTGCTGAGATGCGCCTCGGCGGCTTCGGATAGCAGGCGGGCGATGTCTGTGGCATTCGGAATGCAGCGCAGCGCAGGTTGCGTGCGGCGCATATGCCAGGGGCGCACATGCGGCCAGCAGACAAGATAGCTTAGCCGTGTGTCGCCCAGCAGGTCGAGCGCGATGGTTCCGGTGCCGTCGCGGCGGGTTTCAAGGTCGGCGCGTGCAATCTGTGAAAATGGCAGGTTGAGCGTGACGGTCAGCGCCGCCCCGATCCGCATGGCCACCCGGCGGTTGGTGATCGTGTAGACAGTGCTTCGGGCCTGCACCACGCCGATCACCAGAAGCAGCGCGCAAACGATGCCGCCAAGGATGATGAATGGAAACGAGGCCGCGAAGGCCGACGACAGGCTGACCTGGTCGATCAGGGTGCCGAACCGCCAAAGCGCAAGGACCACAAAATATCCCGCCACCCAACGAAGGTTGAGCGACTCGCGCGTCAGCGCCCACCAGTGAGGGCGCCCCTGCCACAGGATATGCTCGCCCTCGGGCGGGGTTTCGGGCAGGCCCTTGACGGGTTCAACTGCGAAATCGTCGTGGTCGATGCTCATATCGGCCTCCTTCGGGGTTAGCCCAGTTGTGGTTCAAGCCGCGCATCCGAGGCGTAAAGCGTGCCGCCGGCGTAGTAGCCGCAGATCTTTTCCTCTTCGAGCAGGGTCACTTGATTGGGGGAGGCGATCTTGGGCACACCGGCGAAGTGCTTGCCGAAGATCGAGCGCACCTTGACTTTGTCCGACTTAATCCTTGCCATGGTCAGCGGGATCAGACGCTTGCCACCGCCATGGGCCTCGTCGAGTTCCGCCTCGATGTAGCGGACAAGTTGTTCGGGCTCGTCGATCCACATGTCGGTGATCTTGCCGACAGTCTCGCCGTCGCCCGCCATCACCGGCAGGCCGCGCGGATCACGGCCCGCGGCCACGTGGAATTGATCGGTTGCCGCCATTGGCACGATCTTGGGGTGGCCGTGGCCGTCCAGTTCGGGCACATCCCGGCGCGGCGCCCATGAGGCCGGGCCGACACCATCGACCATCGGATCGCCCGTTGGTACGAAGGGAAATCCATTGCCAGCGGCGGTTTTTTCAAGCGCCAGATCCGTGCGATCCGGTCTCTGCCCCGAGGGCAGTGTCAGTTCGCCCCGGCCATGCGGCAATTTGAAGGTCTTGTCGCTTGGCACGGGGAAAGGCCCTTGGTTGGCAGACACGTTGCCGTCGTCATCTTCAAGCGGGTAGCCCTCGCGCATGTTTTCGCGCTGAATGTACACAATCAGCAATGCAAAGAAGATCCAGAACAGCCATAGCGCGACGCTGGCCAGGTCCACTTGTCCAAAGAATGTTTCTGTCATGTCCGTATCCTTTCGAAACCGGCTATCAGGTGGGGAAGTCGGCCAAACCGATACGGCCTGTTTCCGAGTTCTTGTTGCGGGGACGAGACGGGGCATAGCGCACCAGCGGCCCAAGGGCGGCAAGAGTGACGAACAACAGCCCGATCTCGATGTGATAAACAAAGGAGTATCCGGTGGCGGGCGTATTGAGCACCTCTCCCAGATGCCCCGAGGTGGCCATGCCGCCGATCCAGTCACGCAAACCCCCGCCTAAAGCGATGGACAGGCCCGCGGCGGTGGCTTGCGCCGCGCCCCAAGCCCCGAGAGCAAGGCCATGACCAGCCGCGCCGGTGGCGGGCATCGTCATGGCTGCGGTTAAAGTGGCGACGGCGAACAGGCCGCTGCCAAACCCGATCAGGCCTGCGCCGCAAAAGAACATCACGCTTGATCCCATAGGGGCGGCGAAAATCACCGTGCAAAAGGCGACAACGCCCGACAGCAGGCCAAGCGCGGCGATGCGATAGGCGCAGCTTCCGCGTGACAGCATACGCCCGGCCAGCGCAAAGCCGATCAATGCGCCCAGGGCCCAAACGGCAGTCAGAACCGTGGTTGCCGAAACTGACAGGCCGAGGATCTCACCGCCATAGGGTTCCAGCAGCACGTCTTGCATGTTGAAGGCCATGGTCCCGAAAAACACCACGGCCAGAAGACGCCCGGCTTGTCCGCCTGCGATCAGGTCGGCCCAAGCCTCGCTGAACTTGGGGCGCGGGGCGGCGCGTTCAGCGCGGCTCATCGGGGTGACTTTTTCCTGTTTCCACAGCGCGATAAGGTTCAGAACGATGCCCACCACGGCCGCGCCCTGCACCACGCGCACCAGCGTCAGGGGGGCAAAATCGCGCAGCAGCCAGCCGATGATCAGCGCCGACAGGCCCAT
>DATFJQ010000169.1:0-26727 GCA_035269125.1 Roseovarius sp. | reverse complement strand
GCAGGGCTGCTTTGCGCACCTGCTTGAGGCTGACGCGATCCCAAGCGTCGTGGCAAAGGATGACGGAGGTATAATATACCGGAACCCCGCAACCCATGAAGCTCTGGCCGACGGTGGGGCGTCTGATGCCAGTTCCACGCTGGCGGGGTTGCTGCGGTCTGATCTCGCCAACCCGGGCCCGATTCTGTTTCGCTTGCAAAGCCGTGCCGAAAGCGTTGGCGCGGCGCACGAAGATTTGGTGACGGGCCGGGGGCATCTGCGTTTGTCGGTTCATGATGTCGGTGATGCCACGTTTCTTTGGCGCATCGAAAGCGCGTCAGATCGTGCGCCAGCCGGGGCTGAGCCGGTGTCGCTTCCGATGCTGACGGTCGGGCGCAAGGACACGGTATTGTCGATGAACGCGGCCGCGCGGCAGCTTGTCGGTGAGCGGGTGAGGTCATTGGACCGCTTGTGCCCTGAATTACCGTTGCGTCCGGGGCAGGCGAACCCGATTGTGACCAAGGATGGCATCGTGTCCTGCCTTGTCGTCGCATTGGAGGGGATGGCGGCGCGGCGCGAAGTGTTCCTATTGCCTGACGTTTGCGCGGACACCTCGCAAATCGATGGCTGGGCCTTTTTTGACGAATTGCCCGTCCCGTTGTTGAAATTGGGGCGTCAGGGCACGGTTTATCTGTCGAATCGCCCGGCGCGGGATCTGCTGGGTGTGACAGAGTGTTCGGGCGAACCCTTGGGCGATATGTTGGAAGGCTTGGGGCGGTCGATCCGTGACTGGCTGGAAGACGCGGCCGCCGGGCGTGGCGGCGTGCATTCCGAGTTTATGCGGGTCCGGCGCGACGACAAAGAGGTGTTCGCGCAGGTCACTTTGAACCGCGTGATCGAGAATGGTGAACCTGTCCTTATTGCCGTTCTCAACGATGCGACAAAACTGAAATCGCTAGAGGCGCAGTTCGTTCAAAGCCAGAAGATGCAAGCGATCGGCCAGTTGGCCGGTGGCGTTGCGCATGATTTCAACAACCTGTTGACGGCGATTTCGGGGCATTGCGATCTGTTGTTGTTGCGTCACGATCAAGGCGACCTTGATTACGCCGATCTGATGCAAATCAGCCAAAACGCCAACCGCGCGGCCGCGCTTGTGAACCAATTGCTGGCCTATTCGCGCAAGCAGACATTGCGTCCTCAGATCATGGATATGCGCGATATGCTGGCCGATCTGACCCATCTATTGAATCGACTTGTCGGCGAGAAGGTGAGTTTGATGCTCAGTCACGACCCGATGCTGGCCACGATCCGCGCTGATAAACGACAGCTGGAACAGGTGCTGATGAATTTGGTGGTCAATGCCCGTGACGCCATGCCAGAGGGCGGAGATATCCGGATTGTCACAGAGAACCTGACACTTGATGAGCCAATGCGACGCGACCGCGCCGTGGTGGCGCCGGGGCGATACGTGTCGGTCAAGGTAATCGACGCCGGTGTGGGCATTGCCGCGGACAAGCTGCAAAAGGTGTTCGAGCCGTTCTACACGACCAAGCGCACCGGAGAGGGCACTGGTCTGGGCCTGTCCACGGTCTATGGCATCATCAAACAAACTGGCGGCTTTATCTTTGTCGAAAGCCAGCCGGATGCAGGCGCGACTTTTCAACTTCTGTTGCCGGTATATGATAGTCCTCAGGAGGTTGAGCCGTCGCCTGAGGTGAGGGAGGCTGGATCAGGGCGCGCCGATGGCGTGGTTTTGCTCGTCGAAGACGAGGCTCCGGTGCGGGCTTTCGCCAGCCGGGCCTTGCAATTGCGTGGCTTCACCGTGCTTGAAGCCGAGTCGGCGGAAGAGGCGCTTGAACTTCTGGATGACCTTGACCTGCACGTGGACGTCTTCGTGAGTGACGTGGTGATGCCCGGCATTGATGGTCCGAGCTGGGTTCAGGAGGCTTTGAAAGACCGTCCTGACGTGCATGTGGTGTTCGTCTCGGGCTATGCTCAAGAGACGTTTGGCGATGTGCAAAAGGCAATTCCCAATTCCGTGTTCCTGCCCAAGCCTTTTTCATTGACGGAACTGACAGAAACCGTGCGGCGACAGATGACCTGACATCGCGCTGCTTTGCTCGGATGATGCCGCCGCCGGGCAGCCCGAAGGGCGGCGCCATTGGCCCAAGACGCGCATAGGCCGCGCTTGCATGCAATATATGTGGCGGCGCCATGTGCCGCGCTGGCCTTATCAGGCCAAGGGCAAGGGCCGATAGCTGCCGTTCTCGCCGATGCCGTCCCAAAGGGCGAATTCATCCGCGCATTTGCGGCGCAATTTTGCCTCGGTCTCTGCGCTCAAGTCCAGCGGCATGTCGGGCGAGGCGTTTTCCTGCACCGTTTCAAATGTCACCGCCAAACGATCTTGCAAGAACTTGCGCAAACCCTTCTGATCCTCATAGCGGAATAGATGTGTGACGGCCGTGCCGTTTTTCTGCGGCTCTAGAAATTTGGCTTGCGATCCGACATTTGCGAAGGGCGGTTTGTCGCCGCGTGTGTAGGCGTCGATGAATTCATCAAATGTCACGTCGTGGGTCGAGCTGCGCTGCCCTTTGGTGAAGGGGCGTCGGCGATACCGATACCAACTGCCCAACCAATCCACCGGTTCGCGCATCACGGCGACGACATCCAAAGGCGCACCGATGAACTTCTCCAGCGCAGGCCGATAAAACCGGTTGTAGCGAAACACCGGCGCATGTTTCAGTTCGGGCGGATCGCGCACGACCATCGCCGCATGCGGGCCAAGTGCCGTCTGATACGCGGTGGTGCCGGTCTTGGGCACACACAGCAGCACCAGTTTTGCCTTTGAGAACACAAGCATTTCAAACTCGATCCAATGAAGTTTCGCGTAATGGGCGCCAGCGTAAACTACTTGTTAATCCCCGTCGGCAAAAGTGGGGTTGCAAACAATTTTCTTGAAATGTTCTCTTTTTATCTGCATAGATGATGAGAACATGAGGTGAACAAACGCAGCGATTGCCGCCCGAAGACGGGTGTGAAATAAGGGACCGAATTCAATGGCAACGGCAGATCTTTTGACGATGGACAGCAAGAAAAACGCGGACAAGCAAAAGGCGCTGGACAGCGCCCTTGCACAGATCGAACGCCAATTCGGCAAAGGTTCGATCATGAAACTGGGCGGCGACAACCCGATTGCGGATATCGAATCCACGTCGACAGGCTCTTTGGGGCTGGATATCGCACTTGGCATCGGCGGCATACCAAAGGGCCGGATCGTGGAAATTTACGGCCCCGAAAGTTCAGGCAAAACAACGCTGACGCTGCATTGCGTGGCTGAAGAACAGAAAAAAGGCGGCGTTTGTGCCTTTGTCGATGCCGAACACGCGCTGGACCCGATCTATGCCCGTAAACTGGGCGTCGATCTGGACGAATTGCTGATTTCGCAACCCGACACCGGCGAACAATCGTTGGAGATTGTCGATACGTTGGTGCGTTCTGGCGCGGTCAGCATGGTCGTGGTCGATTCGGTGGCCGCTTTGACCCCGAAATCGGAACTCGAAGGCGATATGGGCGACAGCAGCGTTGGTGTGCAAGCCCGTTTGATGAGCCAAGCCATGCGCAAGCTGACCGGATCGATCAGCCGCAGCAAATGCACGGTGATTTTCATCAACCAGATCCGGATGAAGATTGGCGTCATGTTTGGCAGCCCCGAAACCACCACGGGCGGCAACGCTTTGAAATTCTACAGCTCGGTTCGGTTGGACATCCGCCGCATCGGCTCGGTCAAGGACCGCGACGAGGTGGTTGGCAACCAGACCCGCGTGAAAGTGGTCAAGAACAAGGTGGCGCCGCCCTTCAAGCAGGTTGAATTCGACATCATGTATGGCGAAGGTATCTCAAAAACCGGCGAATTGCTGGATCTGGGCGTCAAGGCCGGTGTGGTCGACAAATCGGGAAGTTGGTTCAGCTACGGAGATGAGCGCATTGGACAGGGCCGTGAAAACGCCAAGACTTTCCTGAAAGAAAACACCCGGATCGCGCTTGAGATCGAAGACAAGGTGCGCGCCTCGCACGGGTTGGAATTCGAGATGCCGCCCGGCGCCGCCGAAGGTGGCGACGAGATTGTGGAAAGCTAAGCTGGATCACCACCGCTGATCTTGCAAAAACAGCGAGACCCGGGTTCGGATGGACCCGGGTTTTTTCTTGCTGTGGACACCGGAGTTGGGCGCAGATAAACCATCGTAACGCTTGGCCACATTGCCCCGAAAGAGATCCAGATGCCCACGCTGAACGAAATCCGCTCGACCTTTTTGAATTTCTTCGACGAGAACGATCACCGCGTCGTGGACAGTAGCCCGTTGGTGCCGCGCAACGACCCGACGCTGATGTTTACCAATTCCGGCATGGTGCAGTTCAAGAACCTGTTCACCGGGATCGAGCATCGCGACTATACCCGCGCCGCGACCAGCCAGAAATGCGTGCGCGCCGGTGGCAAGCACAACGATCTGGACAATGTCGGTTATACGGCCCGGCACCACACATTTTTCGAAATGCTGGGGAATTTCAGCTTTGGCGACTATTTCAAACAACAGGCGATTCCCTATGCGTGGGATTTGCTGACCAAGGAATTCGGCCTCAACAAGGACAAGCTTTTGGTCACGGTGTTCCACACCGATGATGAAGCCGCAAACATCTGGAAGAAATATGCCGGGCTGAGCGATGATCGGATCATCCGAATCAACAGCGACGACAATTTCTGGTCGATGGGAGCCACCGGCCCCTGTGGCCCCTGCACCGAGATTTTCTATGATCACGGTCCGTCAATCTGGGGCGGCCCTCCGGGCAGCGCGGACGAAGATGGCGACCGCTTTATCGAGATTTGGAACCTTGTGTTCATGCAGAACGAACGGTTCGAAGACGGCTCGATGCGGGCGCTTGATATGCAGTCGATCGACACTGGCATGGGGCTGGAACGCATCGGCGCGCTGTTGCAGGGCAAGCATGACAATTACGACACCGACCTGATGCGCGCCCTGATCGAAGCCAGCGCCAACCTGACCAACAGCGATCCGGACGGCAAAGGCAATGTGCATCACCGGGTGATCGCCGATCACCTGCGGTCGACGTCGTTCCTGATCGCGGATGGGGTGATGCCCTCGAACGAGGGGCGGGGCTATGTGCTGCGCCGGATCATGCGCCGTGCGATGCGCCATGCGCATTTGCTGGGCGCGCAAGACCCGGTGATGTATCGCCTTGTGCCCGCATTGGTCACGCAGATGGGGCAGGCCTATCCCGAATTGGGCCGCGCGCAGGCATTGATCGAAGAAACGCTCAAGCTGGAAGAAACCCGGTTCCGCCAGACGCTTGAGCGCGGTTTGCGCCTGTTGGACGATGCGTTGGGCAAGCTGCCCGATGGCGCGCCGCTGCCGGGTGAGACGGCCTTCAAGCTGTATGATACCTATGGGTTCCCACTGGACCTGACCCAGGATGCCTTGCGCGAACAAGGGCGCAGCGTTGATGTGGCCGGTTTCGATGCTGCCATGGCCGAGCAAAAGGCCAAGGCGCGCGCCGCGTGGTCGGGTTCGGGGGAAACAGCGGATGCGTCGATCTGGTTCGACATTGCCGAAGACACCGGCACAACAGATTTTCTGGGCTATGACACCGAGGTCGCCGAGGGGCAGATCACCGCGTTGGTTCGCGACGGCAAGGCCTTGGACAAGGCCGCCAAGGGCGAAGACCTGCAAATCGTTTTGAACCAGACACCGTTTTACGCTGAATCTGGCGGACAGGTGGGCGATACTGGCGTTCTGAAAACCGAAAGCGGAACCGCGTTTATCAGCGACACGCGCAAAGTGGCCGGGGTGTTTATCCATGCGGCCCAAGTCACTGAAGGTGAAATAGAGAGTGGAACTGCCGCACAGCTTGAGGTGGATCACAGCCGCCGCAGCGCCATTCGCGCCAACCATTCGGCCACGCACTTGCTGCACGAGGCGCTGCGCGAGGCGCTTGGCGATCACGTGGCGCAGCGCGGCAGTCTGAACGCGCCGGATCGTCTGCGGTTTGATTTCAGCCATGCCAAAGCGCTGAGCGCCGAGGAACTGGCCCACGTCGAGGCCGAGGTAAACGCCTATATCCGCCAGAACGAGCCGGTCGAAACCCGGATCATGACCCCCGATGACGCCCGCGAACTGGGCGCACAGGCCCTGTTTGGCGAGAAATACGGCGACGAAGTACGCGTTGTGTCAATGGGCAAGCAGGACGGCTCGGGCAAGGGGCTGGATGCGCGGACCTACTCGATTGAATTGTGCGGCGGCACCCATGTGCGCCAAACTGGCGATGTCGGTGCCTTTGTGGTGACGGCGGATCAGGCCTCAAGCTCGGGCGTGCGCCGGATTGAGGCGCTGACAGGCGAAGCGGCGATGGCCTATTTAAGCGCACAGGCGCAGCGCGTCGATACGCTGGCTGCCGAGTTGAAAACCCGCCCCGAGGAACTTGTGGATCGCGTAAAATCACTGATGGACGAGCGCCGCGCGCTGAGCAACGAAGTCGCGCAGCTACGGCGGGAACTGGCAATGGCCGGTGGCGCCGGGCAGGGCGATGGCCCGCAGGCCAAGGACGTGGGCGGCGTTCAATTCATGGCGCAGGTGCTAAGCGGCGTGTCGGGCAAAGACTTGCCCGCCCTGATTGATGAACACAAGGCGCGGCTTGGCTCGGGCGCGGTGCTGCTGATTGCCGACGCCGATGGCAAAGCGGCGGTGGCCGCTGGCGTCACCAAGGATCTGACCGACAAGATTTCAGCGGTTGATCTGGTCAAGGCCGCTGTGCCGGAACTGGGTGGCAAGGGCGGCGGTGGCCGCCCCGACATGGCACAGGGCGGCGGTAAGGATGCCGCAAACGCCGATGCCGCGATCAAGGCCGCTGAGGCCGTATTGGAGGGATAAGACATGCCAGCACTTTGGATTGCCCACGTGACCGTGACCGATGAAGAGGCCTATGGCAAATATGCCAAGCTGGCCGGGCCTGCGATTGCCAAGCATGGCGGCACCTTCATTGCGCGCGGTGGCCGCTATGTGCAGTTGGAAGGCACCGATCGGGCGCGCAACGTGGTTGCGCGCTTTCCAAGCGTCGAGGCGGCGGAAACCTGCTATCACAGCGCCGAATACCAAGAGGCGCTGAGCCATGCGCGCGACGCGTCGGACCGTGACTTGGTTATTGTCGAGATCAACGACGAATAAATGGTCAGTTGCCGCAATTGCCCTAACCTGTAACGAAACAGGAGGATGGGCAATGCGTTTAGCTCTTACCATTTTGATTGCACTTTGGCCCGCATGGGCGGCAGCGCAGGATTTTTCATCGCTCAAACAGCCCGGCGTCGTCGCCCTGATGCGGCATGCTTTGGCCCCCGGCACTGGCGATCCGGCCAATTTCGATCTGGGGGATTGCAGCACGCAGCGCAACCTTGATGACCGTGGCCGCGATCAGGCGCGCCGGGTTGGGCAGATGATGCGCGCGTCAGGCGTTCAGTTCGATGCGGTCTGGTCCAGCCAATGGTGCCGGTCAAAGGACACGGCAACCCTGCTGGATATGGGAAAGGTGGTCGAGATGCCGCCGATCAACTCGTTCTTTGCCGGGCGGGGGGATCGTGCAGCGCAGACCCAAGCCACGCGTGAGATGATCGCAGATCAACCGAAAGAGGCCCGGCTGCTGCTGGTGTCGCATTTCGTGAATATCAGCGCGCTGAGCGGTCAAGGCCCAAGATCAGGGGAGATCGTGGTGACCCGCCGCGACGGGCGCGGCGGGCTTGAAGTGATCGATCGGATCGAAATCGCGCCTTAGGCGGATTTCGCCGCGCGTTTGCGTTCGTGCGGATCAAGGTGACGCTTGCGCAGCCGGATGGCGTTTGGCGTCACTTCGACCAGTTCATCATCGTCGATATAGGCAATCGCCTCTTCAAGGCTGAGGGTGACAGGCGTGGTCAGCCGCACCGCTTCGTCCGTGCCCGAGGCGCGCACGTTGGTCAGCTTCTTGCCTTTGAGCGGGTTCACCTCGAGGTCATTTTCACGGCTGTGTTCGCCGATGATCATGCCTTGATACACCTTTTCTTGCGCGCCAATGAACATTTTGCCGCGATCTTCGAGGTTCCAAAGGGCAAAGGCGACAGATTCGCCGTTTTCCATGGAAATCAGGACGCCCGCGCGGCGGCCCGGAATAGGGCCTTTATGCGGGGCCCAGCCGTGGAACACGCGGTTCAAAACACCGGTGCCGCGGGTGTCGGTCAAAAATTCGCCCTGATAGCCAATCAACCCGCGCGACGGGATATGCGCGATGATGCGGGTTTTCCCGGCACCGGCCGGTTTCATCTCGGTCAATTCGCCTTTGCGCGCGCCGGTCAGTTTTTCGATGACGGCACCGGAATAGTCATCATCGACGTCGATGGTCACCTCTTCGATGGGTTCCAATCGCTTGCCGTTTTCATCTTCGCGCATCAGGACGCGAGGGCGCGAAATCGATAGCTCAAACCCTTCGCGGCGCATGTTTTCGATCAAAACGCCCATCTGCAATTCGCCACGGCCTGCCACTTCGAAGGCTTCGCCGCCCGGCGTGTCGGTGATGCGGATCGCAACATTGACCTCGGCCTCTTTCATCAGTCGGTCGCGGATGACGCGGCTTTGCACCTTTTTGCCATCGCGGCCAGCCAGCGGACTGTCGTTGATCCCAAAGGTGACCGAGATGGTCGGCGGGTCAATCGGTTGCGCTTCCAGCGGTTCTTCGACGGCCAATGCGCAGATCGTATCGGCCACGGTGGCCTTGGACATACCTGCGATGCTGACGATATCGCCGGCCACGGCCTCGTCGATGTCTTGCTGCCCAAGGCCGCGGAAGGCACGGATCTTGGTGACGCGGAATTGTTCGATTTTTTGGCCAACACGGGTGATCGCCTGCACGGTCTGGCCCACCTTGAGGCGACCGGATTCGACCCGGCCCGTCAGGATACGACCGACAAAGGGATCGGCGCTGAGCGTGGTGGCCAACATGCGGAAATCTTCGTCCGTATGTGCCTGCTGGCGCGGGGCGGGCACGTGGTTGACGATCAGGTCAAACAGCGCCGACAGGTCTTTGCGCGGGCCGTCCAATTCATGATCGGCCCAGCCCGAGCGGCCCGAAGCATACATATGCGGGAAATCAAGCTGATCGTCATTCGCGCCAAGGCTGGCAAACAGATCAAAGCACTCGTCCAAGGCGCGATCCGGCTCGGCATCGGGTTTGTCGACCTTGTTGAGCACGACAATCGGGCGCAACCCAAGGGCCAAGGCCTTGGAGGTCACGAATTTCGTCTGCGGCATCGGGCCTTCAGCGGCATCGACCAGCAACACAACGCCATCGACCATCGACAGGATGCGCTCGACCTCGCCGCCGAAATCGGCGTGGCCGGGGGTGTCGACGATATTGATCCGGGTGGTTTTCCATTCGACGCTGGTGGCTTTGGCAAGGATGGTGATCCCGCGTTCGCGTTCCAGATCGTTGGAATCCATGGCGCGTTCATCGACGGCCTGATTGGCGCGGAACGCGCCGGATTGTTTCAGAAGTTCGTCCACCAGCGTTGTCTTGCCGTGGTCGACGTGGGCGATGATCGCAATATTGCGCATGTCCATATGCGGAAGGTCCTCGTGTTTGTCGCCTGCCGCCTATACCGGGAACGCCCAAATGACCAGAGGCAAAGCATCACAGGCCTAAAAACGCAGGCGGATCATGGCGGGGCCATGCGGGCGAACACCGCCGCCCGCGCCGATTTAGAACGCCATCATGCGCGCCATGAAAAAGACCGCCCAATCGGGGGCGGCCTTTGTTTTGATAGCGTCTGGTGGGATCAGAACGGGATCTCGTCGTCGATATCACGCGACGGGCCGCCAGAGGGGCCGCCCTGCGGGCCACCGCTGCCGCCGCCGTAATCACCGCCATAGCCGCCTTGATCGCCGCCGCCATAATCGCCGCCCGATTGGCCGCCGCCATAGCCACCCCCGCCGCCGCCACCGTCGCGGCTGTCGAGAAATGTCATTTCACCGGCATAAGGGCGCAGCACAACCTCGGTCGAATAGCGATCTTGGCCGGATTGGTCCTGCCATTTGCGGGTTTCCAGCTTGCCCTCCAGATAGACCTTGGAGCCTTTGCGCAGATATTGTTCCGCCAGACGTACAAGCGCCTCGTTGAAGATGGCGACAGTGTGCCATTCGGTGCGTTCGCGGCGTTCGCCGGTGTTGCGGTCTTTCCAGTTTTCCGACGTGGCGATGCGCAGATTGCACACCTTGCCGCCGTTCTGGAATGTCCGCACCTCGGGGTCGCGGCCCAGATTGCCGATGAGAATTACCTTGTTCACTGAGCCGGCCATCGCGGACCTCCTTGCAGATGTCGTAGTGTGTGTTGTCGTTCGGGTTTACACCATCGCATGGGGCTGAAGGAAAGGTTAAAATGAACCGAAAATTCAGTGTATCTTGTGTGTTGCGGCGTTTTGTCGGCCCGAGAACTGGAATTTCGTTAATTCTTATGTATATTGCGCCCAAAGAGACTGGGGACAGCTTGCTCATGAAAATGATTGCGACACTCGTGACCGTGGTTGGTTTGCTGACACCATTGGCGGCCCATGCGGATGTTTTATCAACCAAGAATCGCAGCAAGCTGTTCAAGTCTCAGATCAAGGTTTTGGATACCCGCGCCAAGCAGCAATACAACAATTCCGTCCGGCTTCAGCCTCAGCGGGTGAACACTCCAACCAAATGGGGCACAGAGGCGACCAAGACTTACACCGGAAAATACCGTGGCCGCTATTTGCAGATGGCCAAGGATGCCGCGCGGCGCCATGGGGTGCCGCAGGATTTGTTTTTGCGGCTGGTGCAGCAAGAATCGGGCTGGAACGCCGGGGCGCAATCGCACAAAGGCGCGATCGGACTGGCGCAGTTGATGCCGGGCACGGCGCGGATGTTGCGGGTTGATCCGCATGATCCTTATGAAAACCTTGACGGTGGCGCGCGCTATCTGGCCGAGCAATACCGCACATTCCGGTCATGGCGGCTGGCTTTGGCAGCTTACAATGCCGGGCCGGGGGCTGTGCAAAAATATGGCGGAGTGCCGCCCTTCAAGGAAACCCGTAATTACGTGCGCGTGATCTGGGGCAGTTAAGCCGCAAAGCCGATTTTATATAGGTGAATTTCATCCGACGGGTGCCGCGTGGCGTTCACCAAACGGCCATTGTGATGGTTGTAAAGCGTGCGCCAAAACGGTTGGATAATCACCCCGTCATCGCGCAGCATCGTTTCGATTTTCGCCATCACGGCGCGCCGCGCCGTGGCATCCGACAGGGCCATGGCCTGATCCAGAAGCGCGTCAAACGCGGGGTTGGCATAGCCGGTTTCGTTCCACACAGCGCCCGACCTATAGGCCAGCGACAGCGCCTGCACCGCAAGCGGGCGGTGATTCCACTGGGTCAGAGAAAACGGGAACGTCTGCCAGTTGGGCCAGAAACTGGCCCCGGGCAAAATTGTGCGGCGCACGGTGATCCCGGCATCGCGCAGTTGCGCGGCGACCGCATCGCCGGTGTTGCGCTGCCATTCGTCGTCCAGCGTGATCAGCTCATGCTCATATTCGGATAGGCCCGCCGCATCATGCGCGGCGCGTGCCGCAGTGGGATCATAGGGAGCGGGGCCGATATCGGCATAGGCAGGATGCACCGGGCTGACATGGTGGTTGGCCGCCACACGACCGCGCCCTGCATAGCCCAGTTCAAGACAGATCGCATTGTCGACGGCCATGGCCAACGCGCGGCGCACCTCGGGGTTGGCATAAGGGCGGATGCCGTCCGCATCCACGGCCTGTTGATGGGCACGGATCACGGCGGTGGCCGAACTTGCGGTTTCGGTGCGTGTCCAGCCGATTGCGTCCATATCTTCAAGGAACGTACCGACGGTTTCAAACAGCAGATCAACCTTGTCGGCGCGGGCCGCCGCGATCCAGTTTGCGGGGTCGGTGCCAAGGTCTATGAACTCGACCCGATCCACATAAGGCCCGCCATAAACAGCGCTACCCCACCATGCGTGATCGGGGTGACGTTCCAGAATGCAATGCTGGCCAACGGTCAGGCTGACCGGGCGGAACGGGCCTGTGCCGATGCCATGCGCGAACGGATCACCGCCATCATAGCTGGCATGAGTGATCGCGGCGGGGTAATCGGACATATTGGCGATCAGTGCGATATCGGGCCTGTTCAAGATCAACTCGACCGTCAGATCGTCGCGCACGCGCAACGCTCCATCCTGCAACTGGCCGGTGGCCGGGTTGATCAGGCTGGCACAGCGCGCCGCCATGGAATTGATGGGCAGGGCCGTGTCGCACCAGCGGGAGATATTGCGCGCCACATCTCGGGCGGTGAAGGCATCGCCGTTGTTCCATGTGATGCCGGGCCGGATATGCAGGCGGTAGGCGGTGGCGTCGTCATTGACCTCCCACCGCTCCAGCAGCATGCCGCGAAAACTGCCATCGCCGTTATATTCGACAAGGTATTCCAGAAAGCCGCGCGTCAGGTTGCCCATTTCGCTCCAGTCATAGGTGCGCGGATCGCGCAGCTCCTTGACGTTTTGCTGAATGCGCAAGTCGCCGCCTTTTTTTATGGCAGGCGTGGCCGGGGTGGCACGCGCCGCCGTGGGCAACCCGCCAAGCGCACAGGCCGCCGCCGCCCCCAGCCCAAGCGACGTGGCGCGGGCCAAAAACTCACGTCGGTTCATCCGCCCGGCAGATAGATCGCGGGCCAGAGCGGGAAGGGCCGGATGCAACGGGGCAGGTCGTTTGAATTTGTGCATAAGCTACGCTTTCGGTGGCTCAGGAAAGTGTCGGGTCAGATCATTACAGTCCGCGCCATGGCCAAGGTCAACCAAGACTGGTTGCAAGGGTTGGGGCGCGTGTCGGGGGCAGGGCGTTGTTTTGGGCTTTGCGGCGCAGGGCGGTCGGGGTCATCCCGGTATGATGCTGGATGAAGCGCGAAAAATAGGCGGCGCTGCGAAACCCAAGCAATGCGGCGATGTGCTTGAACGGTAAGGTGCCGGTTTCCAGCATGCTGCGCGCGGCATGTAATATCCGCTGTGTCAGCAAATTGGCGGCGCTGAGCCCTGCACAGGCCTGACAGGTGCGGGTCAGGTGCGTGGGCGTGACGCCAAGGGCGCGGGCATAGTCGGCCATCGGTTTGCCCGATGGGTAATCGCGTTCGATCAGCGCCGCATAGGCCGTGACCAGCCGCTGCGCCGCTGTCGGTCGCGCGGCGTTGTTGTCTGTATCCGCGATCATGGTGCGGCGCAGCCAGACCGACAAAAGCGCGGCCTGTGCATCAAGGGCTTCGTCCAGAAAGGGGCGATCGCTGTTTTGCTCGCGTTGCATCGCATCCAGGATCGAGGTGAGTTCGGATTGTGCCTGCACATCGCGCAGGCGCAGGTGCTGCGGCTCGTCCGGGATCAGCGCCGTGCCACCGGGTGGGATGGCGCAAATCAGCCCGAACCCTTGCCGCCCGATATCAAGCGAAAACAAAGTGCCTGCAGGAATGACCAAGGCATTGTGCACCCCGACTCCGCGCCGCACGCCCCCGATCAGGGCGCGCCCCTGTCCACGGGTGATCCAGACCAGTAAATGCATTTTGCTGCTATGGGGCAATTCAGCCTGCCACACCCCTGCCGAGGACCATTGTGCCAAGGTCGATATACGCAGAGGAGAATTCATGGCCAGCCTGTTGATAGCAGTATTTTTCGTAGTATAGCGGCATCAAAGGCGGTTTGTCAGGCGAAAATGTTGAAAATTTTATAGCTTGGCCGCATCCACTTTGGCCCAGTTTCGCATGCGGGCGCGGAACCATGTGCGCTGACGCTTGGCGAATTGGCGGGTGGCGATGGTCGCGGCCTCGCGCGCTTGGTCAAGCGATATCTCGCCTTGCAGATAAGCGATCAGCTCGGGCGCACCGATGGCTTTTGAGGACAACCGGTCAGGCTGCCAGTGGGGCAGGTTGGCGCGCGCCTCGTCCAGCGCGCCCATCTTTAGCATCGCGTCAAAGCGGCGCTCGATCCGAGGGGTGAGCCAGTTCTTTTCCGCCTCGACCACAAAGGCGGCGCAATCGGCCAAGGGCAAAAGCGGCAGCGGCGTGCTGTCTTGCCAATCCGCCAGACCGCGCCCGGTGGTTTGCAATACCTCCCACGCGCGCTGCACGCGCATCGGGTTTTGGGTGTCGATCCGGGCGGCGGTGGCCGTGTCCAGCTCGGCCAGCAAGGCGGCGGTGCCGTCACGGGCCACTCTGGCGTTGGCCTCCGCGCGGACGGCGTCGGGCGTTGGTGGAATGTCGGCCAACCCTTCGGTCAGGGCGGTGAAATACAGCCCCGTGCCGCCCACGATGATCGGACGCGGCTCACCGGGCCGCAGCATTGGCTCCACATCCCGCAGCCAATGCCCCACGGAATACGTGCCATCACCGGACACATGGCCATAAAGCGTATGCCGCTGCCTCGCCTCATCCTTGGGCGAGGGGCGCGCGGTCAGAACGCGCCAATTGTCGAACACCTGAATGGCGTCGGCATTGACGATCACGCCGCCGCCTTGCGCGGCGATCCGCATCGCCAGCGCCGATTTGCCGCTGGCGGTTGGGCCTGCAATCAGAACGGGCCGATCGGCTGGGATGTTGGGCAAGGTGGTCATGGCCTTGTCAGATAAGGGAATTACACACCATATGCGAGAGGCCCGCGTGCGAATGTGCGCCTGAACCGGTTTCGGCGATTGCACCTTGCGGGGTTTTGCGACATTTTGCGCGCGATTGAGTTGCGGCTACCAAGGATTTGCCAATGTCCGACACGGATACCCCGAAAACCACGTTCAAACGCGTCATGCTGAAGATTTCCGGAGAGGCGCTTATGGGGGATCAGGGTTATGGCTTGCACCCGCCGACGGTCGAGCGGATCGCCCGCGAGGTCAAGTCGGTCCACGACATGGGCGTCGAGATTTGCATGGTCATCGGCGGCGGCAACGTGTTTCGCGGGCTGGCCGGCAGCGCGCAGGGCATGGAGCGCACCACGGCTGACTACATGGGCATGTTGGCCACCGTGATGAATGCGTTGGCCATGCAAAGCGCATTGGAAAAGCTGGGGGTGTTCACCCGCGTGATCAGTGCGATCCGCATGGATGAGGTGGCCGAGCCCTATATTCGTCGCCGGGCCGTTCGCCACCTTGAAAAACAGCGCGTTTGCATCTTTGCGGCAGGAACCGGCAACCCCTATTTCACCACTGATACCGCAGCCACGCTGCGGGCCAATGAAATGGCCTGCGAGGCGATTTTCAAAGGCACCAAGGTGGATGGGGTCTATGACAAAGACCCGATGAAACACGACGATGCCAAGCGCTTTGACACCGTCACCTTTGACGAAGTTCTGGCCCAGCACCTGAACGTCATGGATGCCAGCGCCATCGCGTTGGCGCGCGACAACAGCCTGCCGATCATCGTATTCAGTTTGGACGAACCCGGTGGCTTTAAGGGTGTTCTGGCAGGCGAGGGCACCTATACAAAGGTGCATGGCTAAGGCTACACAGGCCCAACACGACGCGACCCCCGCGAGAAGGAAGACGATAATGGCGGAAGATTTTGAACTGGACACCAAAGATCTGGAACGGCGCATGGATGGCGCGATGACCTCGCTCAAGACCGAGTTCTCATCGCTGCGCACGGGGCGGGCCAGCGCCTCGATGCTGGAGCCGGTGATGGTGGATGCCTATGGCCAACCAACCCCGATCAATCAGGTCGGCACGGTCAATGTGCCCGAGCCGCGCATGGTGACGGTCAATGTCTGGGACAAGGGGCTGGTGAACAAGGTTGAAAAAGCCATCCGCGAAAGTGGTCTGGGCATCAATCCGCAACTCAACGGCACGATCATCATGCTGCCTATCCCCGAACTGAACGAAGAACGCCGCAAAGAGCTGACCAAGGTCGCCGCGCAATATGCCGAGCATGCCCGCGTCGCGGTGCGCAATATTCGTCGTGACGGGATGGACCAGATCAAAAAGGCCAAGGCCGACGGCATGTCGGAAGATGACCAGAAGTTCTGGGAAACCGAAGTTCAGGATCTGACGGACAAGTTTATTGCACAGGTTGATGCGGCGCTTGAGGCCAAGCAGGCAGAAATCATGCAGGTCTGAGACAAGCGAGGCGCGTTATGGCCCGGAACACCCCCCTGACTGGCGGCCCGCGCCATGTTGCGATCATCATGGATGGCAATGGCCGTTGGGCTCAGTCACGCGGCAGGCCGCGTTTGTTCGGCCACCACGCCGGGGCCAGACGAGTGCGCGAGATTGTCAGCGCCTGTCCCGATCTGGGCGTGTCTTACCTGACGATCTTTGCCTTCTCGACCGAGAACTGGAAGCGCACCCAGACCGAGGTGGCCGGGCTTATGGCGTTGTTTCGGCGCTATATCCTCAAGGAAATGCAGGAATTCGTGAAGGAAAATGTGCGCGTCCGTTTTATCGGGGATCGTGCGCGGCTGGACAAATCGTTGCAGTCCTTGATGGACGAAGCCGAGCAGATGACGGGCCATTGCACCCGGCTGCACCTGACCATCGCAATCAATTACGGGGGCCGCGATGAGGTGGCCCGCGCCACCAAACGTCTGGCCGAGGATGTGGCGGGCGGTCGGCTTGACCCGGCGGATGTCGATCAGGAAACGCTGCCCAGATATCTGGACACTTGCCTTTTGCCCGATCCCGATCTGGTTATCCGCACAAGCGGCGAGGCGCGGATTTCGAACTTTCTTTTGTGGCAGTCGGCCTATTCGGAATACGAATTCATCGACACGCTGTGGCCCGATTTCACACGCGACATTTTCACCGATGTGCTGCGCAGCTATGGCGCGCGCGAACGCCGCTTTGGGGCGGTCAGCGGATGAACGCACCGGCCCAATGGCATGATCTGGCCCCCCGCGTTCTGTCGGGTGTGGCGATGGCCGTGGCTGGTGCGACATTGGTTTGGGCCGGCGGTTGGATGTTTACCGTCGCGGTCTGCGTGCTGGCCGGGCTGATGATCTGGGAATGTACCGGACTGTTTGACGTGGAAGGCCGCGCAAGCCTGCCCATTCTGGGCACGGCGGCGCTGTTTGGGGCGTTGCATTTGCCGGGCATGATCGTTCTGCCGCTTTTGCTGGCGGTGGCTTTTGTCGCGGCCGGGCAGTCAGGGCGCGATAAAGGGCTGTATGCGCTGTGCGTGCTGTGGGTTTTGCTGGGCTGTTACATGATGGTGGTTCTGCGCGAGCAAGCGGGCCTGATCTGGGTGATCTGGCTGGTGCTGGTGGTCGTGGTGTCGGATGTGGCGGGCTATTTCGCGGGCCGTATGCTGGGCGGTCCCAAGTTCTGGCCGCGGATCAGCCCCAAGAAAACGTGGTCGGGCACTGTGGCGGGCTGGGTTGGCGCGGCGATCATTGGCGCGGTGTTCGCCGTTCCCACCGGGGCGGGGCTGATGCTTGTGCCAATCTCGGTTCTGGTTGGGTTTGCCGGTCAGATGGGCGACATCGCCGAAAGCGCGGTGAAACGCAGGGTGGGGGCCAAGGACAGCTCGTCCCTGATCCCCGGTCATGGCGGGGTTCTGGATCGGTTTGACGCCATGCTTGGCGCCGGTTTGCTGGTGATGGGGCTTTGGGTTCTGAACCTGCTGCCGGGGCTGGCATGAAGCGGATCAGCATTCTGGGGGCGACCGGATCAATCGGTCAAAGCACGTTGGATTTGATCCGGCGCGATCGCGCGGCCTACACGGTGGCGGCGCTGACTGGCGGGCGCAATATCGCGCAATTGGCCCGCGACGCGACAGAATTTCAAGCCGAGATTGCGGTGACCGCGCATGACGATTTGCTGGATAATTTGCGCGACGCTTTGCGCGGAACGGGTATCGAGGCCGCTGCCGGGGCCACAGCACTGACCGAGGCGGGCGCGCGCCCGGCCGATTGGGTGATGTCGGCGATTGTCGGCGCGGCGGGTCTGCCGCCGGGATTGGCGGCGTTGCAACAGGGGGCCACACTGGCTTTGGCCAACAAGGAAACGCTGGTGGCCGCCGGGCCTCTGGTGCTTGAGGCGGCGGCGCGTCATGGCGCGCGTATCCTGCCCGTGGACAGCGAACATTCGGCGATTTTTCAGGCGCTTGTCGGCGAAGATATCGACGCGGTGCGCCGGGTGATCATCACCGCCAGCGGCGGCGCGTTTCGCGATTGGCCCACCGAAGATCTGGCCCGCGCCACCCCGGCGCAAGCCGCGACGCATCCGAACTGGGCCATGGGTCAGCGGATCACGATTGACAGCGCGTCGATGTTCAACAAGGCGCTTGAGGTGATCGAGGCGCGCGAGTTTTTTGGGCTGGAGCCCGACCAGATCGAGGTTTTGGTGCATCCTGAATCCCTTGTGCATGCCTTGGTGGGGTTCTGCGACGGCGCGCTGATGGCGCATGTCGGCCCGCATGATATGCGTCACGCGATTGGCTATGCCCTGAATTGGCCCGCGCGCAGGGCGTTGCCCGTGGATGCGCTTGATCTGGCCACGGTGGGGCAGTTGAATTTTCGCAGCCCCGATCCGGCGCGCTATCCGGCGCTGCGGTTGGCGCGCGCCGTGATGGGGCAACGCGGCCTCAGCGGTGCGGCCTTCAACGCTGCCAAGGAACGCGCGTTGGACCATTTCATCGCCGGGCGCATCGGATTTTTGGCCATGAGCGATGTTGTCGAAGAGGTTTTGACCCGGCTTTCTGCCGAGAATGGCCTTATTGATGCCGAGATCACACTTGATAGAGTGCTGCGAGTGGACCATCTGTCACGAGACTGCGCCGATACCGTGGTGCAAGAGCAGACTAAAAAATAGGATAACCGCGTGGATATTGCAGCCCTTTTGCCCCAGTTCGGCGGGTTTTTCATGACCATTCTGGCCTTTGTCGTCGCCTTGTCGGTGATTGTGGCGGTGCATGAATACGGCCACTACATCGTTGGGCGATGGTCTGGCATCAAGGCCGAGGTGTTTTCACTTGGGTTCGGGCCGGTGTTGTTTTCACGCGTCGACAAACATGGCACACGCTGGCAAGTGGCCGCACTGCCCTTTGGCGGATACGTCAAGTTTTTGGGCGATGCCAATGCCGCCAGTGCCAAGGATGGCGAAGCGGTGGCCGAACTCCCTCCCGAAGTGCAACGTCAGACCATGCATGGCGCGCCGTTATGGGCGCGCACGGCCACCGTGGCGGCAGGCCCGGTGTTCAATTTTGTGCTGTCGATCCTGATTTTTGCAGGCGTCATGATGACCCAAGGCAAGGTGGCCGAACCGCTGAGCATCGGCGAATTGCGCCCGCTGCCCGCCCAAGGGCTGACAGTGCAACCCGGTGACCGGCTGTTGGAAATCGACGGCCAGCCGGTGCCGGGCTTTGAGAACGGTGCCGCCTTTGACGATCTGATCGAAGCTTTGCCCAAGCAGCCGGTGCTGGATTACCGGGTCGAGCGTGACGGGCAGACAATGGACGTGCAGGGGCCGTATCCTTTGCCGCCACTGGTGTCGCAACTGGCCCCGCAATCGGCTGCATTTGACACCAAATTGCGGGCGGGTGACGTGATCACCGCGATTGATGGCACGCCGGTGGCCGCCTTTTCGGAACTGAAAGAGGTGGTCGAATCCTCGGACGGGCGGGCCTTGCAATTGCAGGTCTGGCGCGCGGGCGAGCAGATGGATTTCGAACTGGCCCCGCGCCGGGTGGATGAACCGCTGCCCGAAGGCGGGTTCCAGACCACGTGGCGTATCGGCATCGCCGGGGGCATGGCCTTTGAACCGGCCACCGAAACGCTTGGCCCGATTGAGGCGGTCACGGGCGGCGCGGTGCAAGTCTGGCAGATCATCGAAGGCTCCGTTTCGGGCCTTTATCACATGGTGACCGGCGCGATCAGCAGCTGCAACATGTCCGGCCCCATCGGAATCGCCGAAGTGTCGGGCGCGATGGCCAGTCAGGGCGCGGAAAGCTTTATCTGGTTCATCGCCGTTCTGTCGGCGGCTGTCGGGTTTCTGAACCTGTTTCCCATCCCCGTGCTGGATGGTGGACATCTGACGTTCTATGCCTATGAAGCAGTGACAGGTAAACCGCCCAGTGATGCCGTGTTGCGCATTATGATGACGGTCGGCCTGACGCTGGTGTTGGGGTTGATGTTGTTTGCCTTGGCCAACGATATTCTGTGCCCCTAAGGCAACAGCACCGGATGCCTAGGTTTTGACACTTTCCTGTGCGGGTTCTTGCCATATTGTCAGGCCATCTTCGGGCAGCGCCCTGAATTGGACCTGACAACCGGACCTGACGATGCAACTTATTTTCAGCGGATATCGCAGCATGAGCCTGCTTTTCGATCTCAATTGGGATCGGATTTTGTATTTTGCAACGATTGCGGCAGGATTGCTGGCCGGTGCGTTCGTCGGTTCTTTTGCGGGCGCTTTCTAAACGCGGACCATCGCCTTTTTGGACGGCATGGCAATGCTGTGCCAATGCGGGTTTTCTTGCGGATCGCGTTTTGACAACATGGATCAATCCAGCTACTGACTGCGTATATAATAGGACGTGGGACTGGATTGACCGATATGGAACATAAGCAGATTTTGCGCATGCGCGTTCTTGGGGATCGGAAGCCGAAAACGAACGGCTTGCGGCAGCTGGGGTTTGCAGCGCTGGTCGCGACCAGTTTTGCGCTTCCTGATAGCGCCGTGGCGCAGAATTATAGCTTCAACTCGGTGGCCGTCGAAGGCAACCAGCGTGTTGAGGCGGCGACAATCGTGACATATGCCGGGATCGCACGGGGTGAGACGGTCTCAGCTGGCGATCTGAACGAAGCCTATCAGCGCATTCTTGACAGCGGATTGTTCGAAAGCGTCGAGATCGTCCCACAGGGCAACCGTCTGGTGATCCAGGTCACGGAGTTCCCGACGATCAACCGCATCGCCTTTGAAGGCAATCGCAAAATCAAGGACGATGATCTTGCGGGCTTTATCGAAAGCACGTCGCGTCAGGTGTTCAGCCCGACCCAAGCCGAACGGGACGCCGCCACAATCACCGAAGCCTATGCCCAAAACGGTCGTGTGTCAGCGCGTGTGACGCCCAAGGTGATCCGCCGCAGCGACAACCGTGTCGATCTGGTGTTTGAAATCTTCGAAGGCCGGAAGATCGAGGTGAACCGCATCGGGTTTGTCGGCAACCGCGAATATTCCGACCGCCGCTTGCGCCGCGCGATCCAGAGCAAACAAGCGGGGCTTTTGCGGGCCTTGATCGAAGCCGACACCTTTGTGGAAGATCGTATTCAGTTCGACAAACAAGTGTTGACCGATTTCTACAACTCGCGTGGCTATGTCGATTTCCGCGTGACCGGGACGAATGCCGAACTGGCGCGCGAACGTGATGGGTATTTTGTCACGTTCAATGTGCAGGAAGGCCAGCAATTCACCTTTGGCGAGATTACCACCGTCAGCGAAATCCCCGAGGCCGACGCCGAGGAATACCAAGCTGCGTTGAAGATCCGGCCGGGTAAAACCTATTCACCGTCGCTGGTTGAAAATTCGATTGCACGCATGGAGCGTCTGGCCCTCAAGAATGGTGTCGATTTCTTGCGGGTCGAGCCGCGGATCACGCGAAATGATCGTGATCTGACATTGGATATCGAATTTGCCCTTGTGCGCGGCGAACGCATTTTTGTTGAACGCATCGACATCGAGGGCAATACCACAACGCTTGATCGCGTGATCCGCCGGCAGTTCGAGATGGCCGAAGGTGATCCGTTCAACCCCCGTGAAATTCGCGAAGCGGCCGAACGCATCCGCGCGCTGAACTACTTCTCCGATACTGACGTGAATGCGCGTGAAGGCGCGCGGCCCGATCAGGTGGTCGTCGATGTGAACGTGGAAGAGAAAACCACCGGCTCGCTGACCTTCGGCGCAAGCTACTCGACCAACTCGGGCGTCGGCATTTCGGTCGGCTTCAGCGAACGCAATTTCCTTGGTCGCGGCCAGGAATTGACCGCCGCGATCGCCGCTTCGGAAAATAACGTCAATTACAACTTCAGCTTCGTCGAGCCTGCATTTTTGGGGCGTGACGTGGCATTCGGGCTTGATTTCGCACTGCTTGAAACCAACGATGACTTCTCGCAATTCGATACGGTTGATGGGGTTTTCCGCCCCAGCCTGACGTTCCCTGTCAGCGAAAATGGTCGTTTGAGCGTTTATTATCAGGCCGGATATCAGGACATCAGCAACTATGTCGGCCAATCAGGTATCCTGACCGCCGAATCCAATCTGGGCGAGCAATGGACCAGCAGTGTTGGGTATAACTATACGTTCGATACGCGGCGCGGGGGGCTTGACCCGAACACAGGCGTCTTGCTGTCCTTCGGTCAGCGTTTCGCAGGTGTTGGTGGCGATCGTGATTACATCGAAACCAGTGCCCGTCTGGTCGCCCAGACCATGGTGCTGAATGAAGAAGTAACACTGCGCGCCACGCTTGAGGCGGGGTCGTTGCATTTCTTCAATGGCCAAAGCAGCCGCGCTGTTGAACGCTACTCCAATCAGATCATGCGTGGGTTTGAGCCTAATGGCATTGGTCCGATCGAAGGAAACGAGCATTTGGGCGGTGATAATTATGCGGTTGCCAAGTTCGAGGCGGAATTCCCCTTGGGTCTACCGGATGAATACGGAATCTCGGGCGGGGCGTTTTACGATATCGGCGGAATCTGGGGCGTAGATGCAACAAACGCCACAGGCCCGGTGCGCTCTCGCAAATTCAAGGCCCGGCATGTGGCCGGTGTGTCGCTGTTTTGGGAATCCCCGTTTGGCCCGCTGCGGTTCAATTGGTCCAAGGCGCTCCAAAAAGAGCCCGGCGATGTCGATCAGGCCTTTGATCTGACCGTTCGGACGGACTTCTGAGGGCGGGTATGACCGGGCAACGCATGGTCAGGCTAACACGGGTGCTTGCAACGGCATGTCTTGTGTGGGCCGCACCGCTTGCAGCCCATGCCCAAGACCTTGGTATTGTCCAAAGCGATATTCTTGTCGTTGATGCCGACCGGTTGTTTGCCGAAACAGCGTTTGGCCGCCAAATGACGGCCGAGCTTGAGCAAGAGCGCGATGCTTTGATTGCGCGCAACCGCGAGCTGGAAGCCAGGCTGGAAGCTGAAGAGCAAACCTTGACCGAGCTGCGCGCCGAAACCAGCCCGCAAGAATTTCGGGAATTGGCGGATGCGTTTGATACGAAAGTGCAAACCATTCGCGCCGAAAGCGAGCGCCGCGCGCGCGATCTTGAACGCAAAAGCAACCAGGCGCGATTGAAATTCATGCAAACCGTTGAGCCGCTGTTGATTGATATCATGCAAGACGCAGGGGCGACCGTTATCATGGACGGGCGGGGTATTTTGCTACGGTCAGGCGCGATCGATATCACCGACAATGCCATTGTTCGGATTAATAATCGCCATGGCTCTGTGTCGTCTGGCGCGTCCGGCGATGACGCCTCCAAATCCGATCCGGGCGACCCCACGCCGGATGAGGGCGGTGCCGATGCCGGCACGACCAAACCGGCCACCAAGAACTAGCGCCGCGCTTGCCCAAGGGCAGGGGAGTTGCTAGGGATCGCTCAGCCGAGCATATCGAAGGATAAAAGAATGACCGAGCCGTTAAAATCCGCGGATATTCACAGGATCCAGCGGATCATCCCGCATCGCTACCCGTTTCTTTTGGTGGATAAGGTCGTGGATATTGACGGGTATCAAGCGGCGCGCGGGCTGAAGAATGTGACCATGAATGAGCCGCATTTTCAGGGTCATTTCCCGGGCAAGCCGATCATGCCGGGGGTAACGATCGTCGAGGCCATGGCGCAGACCGCCGCCGTGATGGTTGGCACGGCGCTTGGCATGGAAGACCGCGATATGCTGGTCTATTTCATGTCGATCGACAAATGCAAATTCCGCCGCATGGTGGTGCCGGGCGATGTGCTTGAGATGAAGCTGCAAACGCTGCGCGGCAAACCGGGCGGGAAGGTCTGGAAGTTCGGTGGCATCGCTGAAGTCGAGGGCGAAATGGCGGCCGAGGCCGAGTTCACCGCGATGATGGACCTGCCCAAGGAGTGACCCCGATGTCGCAGTCGCAAGACACCTTCATTCATCCCGGCGCTATTGTTGAGCCGGGTGCGCAACTGGGGCAGGGGTGCCATATCGGCCCGTTCTGTCATGTCGGCGCTGACGCACAAATCGAGGATCGGGTTGTGTTGAAATCTCATGTTGTGGTTGCCGGCGAAACCCATATCGGCGCAGACACCGTGGTGTTTCCCTTCGCCTGTATCGGCGAGGTGCCGCAGGATCTGAAATTCAAAGGCGAAAAAACGCGCCTGATGATTGGCGCACGCAACCGCATCCGCGAGCATGTGACCATGAACACCGGAACGGCTGGCGGCGGCGGCGAAACCCGGGTGGGCGATGACGGCCTGTTTATGGCTGGCTGCCATGTGGCGCATGATGTGCGCATCGGTGACCGAACGATCATCGTGAACAACGCAGCCCTTGCTGGCCATTGCGTGATTGAGGATGATGTTATTATCGGTGGCCTGTCCGGCGTGCATCAATGGGTGCGCATCGGGCAGGGCGCAATCATCGGTGCGGTGACCATGGTGACCAATGATGTCATTCCATACGGTCTTGTGCAGGCGCCGCGTGGCGAATTGGACGGGTTGAACCTTGTGGGCCTGAAACGGCGCGGCGTGTCGCGGGCTGATATCACTGCCTTGCGGGCGGCCTTTCAGATGCTGGCGCAGGGCGAAGGCGCCTTTCAGGAACGTGCCAAGCGTTTGGGCGAAGAAACCGAAAGCGACTATGTGCGCCAGATCGTCGATTTCGTGACAGGGGCCAGTGACCGGTCATTCCTGACACCTGGGTCGGTCTAGGACGATGGCGGGAAAACTGGCAATTCTGGCCTGTAGCGGGGCGCTGCCCGTTCGGATTTCAAAGGCCTGCCCTGATGCGGTCAAAGTGGGCTTTCAAGGTGTTCCCAATGACTTGCAAGGCGATGTTCATATCTATCGCTTTGAGAAGATGGGCGAGCTGTTCGAGGGCTTGAAAGCGCAGGGTGTGGATCGTGTGGTGTTCGCCGGGGCCTTGGCGCGCCCGCCGCTGGACCCAACGGCGTTCGACCCCACGATGATGCGCCTTGCCCCACGCCTGATGGCTGCGATGCAGGGCGGGGATGATGCCCTGCTGACCCAAGTGATCGAGATTTTCGAAGATCAGGGCTTGGCGGTGATGGGCGCGCATGAATTGGTGCCGGATCTGACCGCCGAAGAAGGGCTTTTGTTTGGCGTGACGCCCTCTGATTCTGAGTTGCAAGATGTGTCACGGGCTTGGGATATCCTCATGGCGTTGTCGCCGCTGGATGTCGGGCAGGGCTGTGTGGTGGCTGGCGGGCAGTGCCTTGGGATTGAAACCATCCAAGGCACGGACGCGCTATTGCGTTTTGTGGCCGACACGCCGGAAAAATTACGGCGCAATTTTAAGGGCGTGTATGTCAAAGCGGCCAAGCGTGGACAGGATCTGCGCATAGATATGCCGGTGATCGGGCCGCAAACGATTGCGGCGGTCGCCAAGGCCGGATTGGCCGGTCTGGTGATCGAGGCCGATAGGGTGATGATCGTAGACCGTGAGGAAACCATCGCGGCAGTCGAAAAAGCGGGCATTTTCCTGCGCGCGCAGGTGCTGTGATGAAAGTCTTCCTGATCGCCGGAGAAGCCTCGGGCGACAGGCTGGGCGCGGCGTTGATGGCGGGGCTGAAATCCCTTGAGACTGTTGAATTCCAAGGCGTTGGCGGACCTATGATGCAGGCCGAGGGCCTGCACAGCCTGTTCCCGATGGACGAGCTGAGTGTGATGGGGCTGGCCGAGATTTTGCCGAAATATCTGCACCTCAGGCGGCGGTTGCACCAAACCGCCGAAGCCGTGTTGCAGGCGCAGCCCGATGTTCTGATCACCATCGACAGCCCGGATTTTTGCCTGCGCGTGGCCAAGTTGGTAAAGGCCAAAAGTTCAATCCGAACAGTGCATTACGTCGCGCCTTCGGTGTGGGCATGGCGCGCAAAGCGGGCCGGTAAAATGGCCGGTGTGATCGACCACGTGCTGGCGCTTTTGCCGTTTGAGCCGCCCTATATGGAGGCCGAAGGCATGGCCTGCGATTTTGTCGGGCATCCGGTTGTCAGTGAGCCACAGGCAACCCCGGCAGATATCGTGGATTTCAAATCCCGTCACGGCATAGATGGGCCGCTTTGGATGGTCTTGCCGGGGTCGCGGCGCGGAGAGGTGTCGTGGCTGGGGCCTCGGTTTTCCGACGTGGTCCGCCGCGTGTTGGCGGATAAACCAGAGCTGTCCATCGTCATTCCGACAACCCAAACGGTTGCCCCTTTGGTGCATGACATGGTGGCTGATTGGCCAGTGACACCGCTGATCCTAAGCCCGGACGGCATGGATGCCGACAGCTTCAAGGCCGAGAAACGCGCAGCCTTCGCCGCGGCGGATTGGGCTTTGGCGGCCTCGGGCACGGTGTCGTTGGAACTGGCGGCGGCGCGCACGCCTATGGTCATTGCCTATGACCTCAAACCCATTAGCCGGTTCATCATTTCGCGGATGTTGAAGGTGGACACGCTGACGTTGGTCAATCTGGTCTCGGAGAC
>DATFJQ010000168.1:0-9894 GCA_035269125.1 Roseovarius sp. | reverse complement strand
CGAGCGCGTGGTGCGCGCCTTTTGGCCCTTGTGGTGTCTGATCGCACTGTGCGTGGCGGCGTTGATGCTGGGGCTGCATGATTTTTTGCCGCTTGAGGTTGTCTGGGCGCTGAGTGTGTCTGCGTTTCTGGGCAGTCTGATCTTTGTCTACTCCGGCGCGTGCGCTTTTCGCTGGCCCGTGCGCGCGGTTGCCGTTGCGCGGCTGGATGCCAGTCTTCCGGGGCATCCGCTGACGGCGTTGCGCGATGCGCAGGTGATTGGTGGTGGCGATCCCGAGTCAGAGGCCCTGTGGCGCGCGCATCAGGCCCGGATGGCCGAGCGCGCCGCGCAGGCGCAGCCTGTGCAGCCGGATTTGAAACTGGCGCGACGCGACCCGTTTGGCTTGCGTTATGTTGCATTGCTGGGGCTGATCGTGGCGCTGCTGTTCGGCTCGGTCTGGCGGGTTGGAACCGTCGGAGAGCTGCGCCCCGGTGGTGCTGCGGCTTTGGCAAGTGGGCCGGCATGGGAGGGGTGGATTGAACCTCCGGCTTATACCGGGTTGCCCAGCCTGTATTTGAACGATCAGCGCGGCCAGATTGGTGTGCCCGAGGGCAGCCGCATCACCTTGCGCCTCTATGGTGAGGTTGGAGCGTTGCGTGTCGCCGAGACCGTATCGGGCCGGACCGACGATATCGGCGCGGCAACCCAGCCCGAGCAAAGCTTTGATGTGGCGCAGTCCGGGCTGTTGCAGATCGACGGCCCCGGTGGCCAAAGCTGGGACATCACAGCCCAGGCCGATGCGCCCCCAGGCGTTGAGATTTTGGAAGACGGCCGCGAGACGACCTTTGACGGCCAGATGAGCCAACCCTTTCGCGCCATCGACGATTACGCTGTGACCGCTGGCACGGCGACCTTCCGTTTGGACATGCCAGCGGTTGATCGGCGTTTCGGCTTGGCCACCGAGCCTGAGCCGCGCAGCCCGATCGAGCTGGATCTGCCGATGCCGATCACTGGCGATCGGGCCGAATTCACGGAAACCTTGATTGAAAACCTGTCGCAGCATCCATGGGCACATTTGCCGGTGACGTTGCAGGTGCAGGTCGAGGATGCGGCGGGCAATGTCGGCCAGAGCCCACCAAAGGCAATGGCCTTGCCCGCGCGGCGGTTTTTCGATCCGCTGGCGGCGGCGGTGATCGAGCAGCGGCGCGATTTGCTGTGGTCCAAGGCCAATGCCAAGCGGGTCACGCAAGTGTTGCGCGCGGTCTCGTACAAGCCCGAAGATGGTCTGTTTCGCCGTGAGGCGGATTACCTGAAATTGCGCGTCATCCTGCGGCGGCTGGAAACCTTGGTGCAGACGGACGGCTTTGATGATCCGGCGCGGGATCAGATCGCCCAGGCCCTATGGGATTTGGCGCTGACTCTGGAAGAAGGCGATATTGGTGACGCCTTGGAGCGTATGCGCGCGGCCCAAGAACGGCTGAGCGAAGCCATGAAAAATGGCGCCAGTCAGGAGGAAATCGACCGTCTGATGCAAGAGTTGCGTCAGGCGACGGCTGATTACATGCGCCAAAAGATGCAACAGGCGCAGCGTGAGCAGCAAGAGGGCGGCGACCCCCAGCAGGGCGAAATGGATCAAGACATGATGCGCATGACCCAGCAAGATTTGCAGGACATGATGGATCGTATTCAAGAGTTGATGGAGCAGGGGCGCATGGCCGAGGCGCAGCAAGCTTTGGAAGAGTTCCAGCAGATGATGGAAAACATGCGCGTCACCCAAGGCCAAGGGGGCCAGCAGGGTCAAAGCCCCGGCCAGCAAGCGATGGAAGGTCTGGCCGAGACGTTGCGCGATCAGCAAGGCCTGTCTGACGAGGCGTTCCGCGATTTGCAGGAACAGTTCAACCCCGATGCCCAAGCCGGTGAGCGGCAGGGCAATCAAGGCCGCAATGGCGGGCAGGGGCGTGGTCAAAGCCATGAACAACAGGGCCAGCAGGGCGAGGGCCAGGGCGGCCAACAACCCGGCCAGCCCGGTGAGCAAGGCGGCCAACCCGGACAAGAGCAAGCCGAGCGCGGGAATGGTGCGGGCGGCGATCTGGCTGAGCGTCAAGAGGCGCTGCGTCGCGAATTGGAGCGTCAGCGCGGCGGGCTGCCCGGAGGCGGATCCGAGGCCGGCGATGCAGCGCGCGAGGCGCTGGAGCGGGCCGAACGGGCGATGGAAGGCGCGGAACAGGCGTTGCGCGGTGATGACCTGCCCGAAGCGCTAGACCGCCAGTCCGAGGCGATGGAGGCCCTGCGCGACGGAATGCGCAATCTGGGCGAGGCCATGGCCGAAGCTAACCGCGAACAACAAGGCGGACAGGGGCAGGCACGCGGCCAGCCGGGCCAACAGCAGTCCGACCCGTTGGGTCGCCGTTCGGGTGATGGCAATCAGGTGGGCACGGAGGATTCACTGTTGCAGGGCGAAGATATCTATCGCCGTGCGCGCGAACTGCTTGACGAGATCCGCCGACGGTCCGGGGATGGTGAGCGCCCGGAGGTCGAGCTGGACTACCTCAAGCGGCTGTTGGACCGGTTCTGAGCCTCAAACCTGTCTGGCGCGTATCCGTCAGGATGATTTTGCCTAGCCCAAGAAGGACGTGATCGTCCTGTTCAGCAGGCTGCGCAAGCTATCTATGGTGGTCACGTAGCTGGTCATTGGGCTTTCGAGCGCCGGGTGCATTCCTGCGATCTGCGGGGCGAATACGTAGATCAGCGTCAAACCGGCGAATAGAAGCACCGAAAGAAAAAACCCACGCCGAAACCCGCCGGATTTATTTCGACTTGTCTGTTGGGCCGCATCTTGTGCGATAGCGGTTTCGGGTCTGGAGCTTGGATTGGAATCGAGCGAGGAATTGATTTCGTCGATATCCGGCAACAAATTGCGGCGCGAATCCGGGTCTATATCGGCTTCGCCATCGTCTTCGATGGCTGGGCTTTGGGGCTTGGCAGCCAAGGGCTCCGGCGCTTGCGGCGAAGTTTGATCTGCGTCTAAACCACGTAGCCGCGCCATGCGTTCGCGGGCTTCGCGGGTGCGTTGATCTTCGCCGCTATCATCAAGGCCCATTTCGGTCTGGGTTTCCAAACTGCCCCCATCTGCTGCGCGGGCCTGTTGTTCGCGTTCGGCCTCTTCGCGCAGAAGGTCACGGATGGCGGGGTCAAGCTCGCGGCGCGTTGCGCTTTCGGTGGGCTGATCTTGGGTCTGGTCGTGATCGTCGCTGTTATCGTCCCAGTTGTCCGGCTCACTCTCGGACGATATTTCGTTATCGTCTGTTTCTACCGGTTGGTCGTCTTGTTCGTCGGGTATGGCGTCATAGTCGGCGTCGGGGTCGATTGCGTCTGTGTCACCTTCAGGATATTCGTCAGCGTGTTCGGTGGTGTCTGGCGATGGCTCGCCCTCGGGCGGCATGTGATCGGGATGATGCTGAAACCATGTGTCGCCGCAGTTGGAACACTGCACATCGCGCCCGGTTTTCGGGATCACTTCGTCGGGCACTTCGTATTGTGCCCCGCAATTTGGGCAAGTCAGCCTCATTCTGCCACCTGTCGCCTGCCAGCGGTATCCGCCTGTTTCTCCTGTTGATACAATAGGCGGTAACATGCTGTTGCGAAAGGGCAAAGCAAATCGCGCCTGTAATCATTGCACAACTGTGTTCCGTAAGGCATTTAAGGTCAGCAGTTTGCGCGCGAGGGAACAGGTTTGATCGAGCTGGAAAATGTCGCCTACAGTTACGGTGGGGGGGAATTGCTGAGTGATGTCTCGTTGCAGCTTCAGCCCGGATCGTTCCATTTCCTGACCGGCCCGTCCGGTGCGGGCAAGACCACCTTGCTCAAGCTGTGCTATGGGGCTTTGTTGCCCACAGCGGGAGATGTTCGCCTGTTTGGCACGGATGTGCGCGGCATGGACCGCGACGATATCGCAATGACCCGACGCCGGATCGGCGTTGTGCATCAAGATTGCCAGTTTCTGGACCACCTCAGCGTGTCGGACAATATCGCCCTGCCCTTGATGGTGTCGGGGCGCGATTTACTGACTGAGGGCGCGAATTTGAAGGAATTGACGAATTGGGTGGGGCTCAAGGCCCGGGCCGAGGCACGCCCACCTGAACTGTCGGGTGGCGAACGCCAGCGCGCGGCGCTGGCCCGCGCGATCATCATGTCGCCCGATATGGTTTTGGCTGATGAACCCACGGGCAATGTCGATTGGGACATGTCGCAGCGCCTGTTGCGCCTGCTGGTCGAGTTGAACCGAATGGGCAAAACCATCATGATCGCCACCCATGACCTTGCCCTGATCCGCGCTGCCAAGGCCCAAGTTCAGGCCCGCGTTCTGCGGATTTCAAACCGGCGACTACATTTCGCGGGGGCGGACCTGTGAGACCTGATCTTGCCAAAATTGGGGAATTGATCGTGGGGGATGCGCAGGCCGACCGGGTTGTGCCGCCCACCGGATTTACCGCGCAATTGACCTTGTTCAGCGCTGCCGCGATGGCGTTTCTGGCCGTTTTCGCGCTGGCGCTGTCTCTGGCCACCGGGCGGCTGGCCGATCGTTGGGGCGATGAATTGGCGCGCAGCTCGACCGTGCGGATTTCCGCGCCCGAAGGCCAGTTGGCGGCACAGACCGACGCCGCGTTGAAATTGCTCAACAGCACACGGGGCGTGGCCAGCGCCCGCGCGCTGGATAAAGATCAACAGCGTGCCCTGCTTGAACCGTGGTTCGGGCCTGACCTACCGATTGAAACCCTGCCCATCCCGCAGTTGATCGAGGTGATTGAGGAAGACGAGGGCTTTGATCCGCAAGGCTTGCGCCTGCGCCTGTCGGCCGAGGTGCCGGGCGCTGTGTTGGACGATCACACCCGCTGGAGGCGGCCACTGGCGGATGCGGCGGGCCGCTTGCGGCTGTTGGGCTGGCTTTCGCTTTTGCTTATTGGCGGGGCCACGGCTGCGATGATCACGCTGGCGGCCAATGCGGCCTTGGCGGCCAATGCGCAGGTGATCAGCGTTTTGCGGCTGGTCGGTGCGCGCGACGGGTATATTGCGCGGGCGTTTGTGCGGCGCTTTACCTTGCGGGCGTTGACCGGCGCCGCCGTTGGGATGGTGCTGGGATATGCAGCAATCTTTTTGTTGCCCTCGGCGCAGGCCGAAGGTGGGTTTTTGACCGGTCTTGGCTTTCAAGGCTGGCACTGGATCTGGCCGCTGCTTATCCCGCTGCTGGCGGCGACGGTTGCCTTTGCCGCGACGCGTGCGGCGGCGATCAAGACGTTGAAGGATATGCCATGAGCCATGCCGTTCAATGGGTGCGTTCTCTGATCTTTGTGGTCAATATCTATGCGATGATGGCGATCATGGGGATCGTCTTTTTCCCTTGGGCGCTGGTCAGCCGCCGCGGTGCGCAGGCGGCGTGCCACATGTGGTGCCGCTGGGTGCGATGGACAGCGCGCTGGATGGTGGGCTTGCGCACCGAAGTGCGTGGCACCCCGCCCACCGATGAGGTTCTGATCGCAGCCAAACATCAATCCTTTCTGGACATCATTCTGATTTTTGGCGCGGTGCCGGCGGGCAAATTCATTATGAAGCGTGAATTGATGTGGGCGCCGGTGATCGGGCAATACGGGCTGAGAATTGGATGTGTGCCGGTGGACCGCGGCAAGCGCAGTCTGGCGATAAAGCAGATGGTTTCGGATGTTGCGAAGGGTCGCCAGCAGCCCGGACAGTTGATCATCTACCCGCAAGGCACCCGCATCGCGCCCGGCGTCCACGCGCCCTACAAGGTGGGCACGGGCGTGTTGTATGAAGAACTGGGTCAGGATTGTGTGCCGGTCGCGGCCAATGTGGGCCTGTTCTGGCCGCGCAAGGGGATCATGCGGAAACCGGGCACAGCGGTTGTGGAGTTTCTGCCGCGCATCCCCGCTGGCGCGTCGCGCGCGACCTTTATGGCGCAATTGGAGGACGAGGTGGAAACCGCTTCGAAGGCTTTGATGCGGGAGGCTGGTTTTGACCCCGAAGGTTGAGTATATTCACGACATTGCCGAGCTTGAGTTGCTTTACCCCGCGCCGAGTGCGGCCAGCCTGCGCAAAGTCGCGACGCGTCTGACCCCGCTTTATCGCAAATGGATCGCCAAATCACGGTATTGCATCCTGTCCACTGTCGGCCCCGCTGGCACCGATGGAAGCCCGCGTGGCGAGGATGGACCGGTGGTGACCGAGTTGGACCCGCAAACACTGGCCATGCCCGATTGGCGTGGCAACAATCGGCTCGACAGCTTGCGCAACATCGTCAGTGACGGGCGAATTTCGCTGCTGTTCATGGTTCCTGGATCGGACATGGTTGTCCGGATCAACGGGCAGGCGCGGGTGACGGTGGATGAGCAAATCCGCGCCATGTTCAATCGCCAAGGCAAACGCCCTGTCACGGTGATTGTGATCAAGATCGCTGAAGTTTACGCGCAATGCGCCCGTGCCACGATGCGATCAGGACTGTGGGAGCGGGACGATAGCAAGGGATTGCCGACGATGGGGCAAATCCTTGCCGAGCAGACCGATGGCGAAGAAGGCGGCGGCGCCTATGACGCCGAGTGGACGGACCGGGCAATCAAGACGCTGTGGTGACGTAAGTGGTGACGAAAAAGGCGGCCTGATCAGGCCGCCTTTGACGTTTAAGCTTGGTCCTTGTCGCGCTCTGGCGTGCGCGCCTCGGGGGGCAAGGTCAGGCGTGGATCGCACCATCGCCGCAGGCCAAGGCCGCTTCGCGCACCGCTTCGGAATAGGTCGGGTGGGCGTGGCAGGTGAGGGCCAGATCCTCGGCAGAGGCGCCGAATTCCATCGCAACACAGATTTCATGGATCAGGTCGCCCGCCATCGGGCCAATGATATGCGCGCCAAGGATGCGGTCGGTGTCCTTGTCGGCAAGGATTTTGACAAACCCATCTGCGGCAAAGTTGGCCTTGGCCCGGCCATTGCCCATGAACGAAAACTTGCCGATCTTGTAGGCACGGCCCGCGTCCTTGAGCTCTTCTTCGGTCTGACCGACGCTGGCCACCTCGGGGTGGGTGTAGATCACGCCGGGAATAACGCCATAGTTCACATGGCCATGCTTGCCGGCGATCACCTCGGCGGCGGCCATGCCCTCATCCTCGGCCTTGTGAGCCAGCATCGGGCCAGCGATGGCGTCGCCGATGGCGTAGATACCTTCCACATTGGTGCGCCATTGATTGTCGGTTTCGATCTGGCCGCGCTCGGACATCTTGACGCCAAGCGCGTCAAGGCCAAGGCCATCGGTAAAGGGTTTGCGGCCCGTGGCGACCAGCACAGTATCGGCGTCAAGCGTATGTTCACTGTCGTCTTTACGCAGCTTGTAATGCACCTTGGCCTTGGTTTTCATCGTCTCGACCGATTGAACGGCGGCGCCCATGATGAATTCAAGCCCCTGCTTTTTGAGCAGTTTCTGGAATTGTTTTTGCACCTCACCATCCATGCCGGGGGTGATGTGATCAAGAAATTCCACGACCGTGACCTCGGTTCCGAGACGGGCATAGACCGATCCGAGTTCCAGCCCGATCACGCCCGCGCCGATGACGACCATTTTTTTCGGGATCTTGGATAATTCCAGCGCGCCGGTGGAGGTGACAACGGTTTTTTCATCCACCTCAACGCCCGGAAGCGACGAAGAGTCCGAGCCGGTGGCGATGATGATGTTCTTGGCCTCGTGCACCTCGTCACCCACCTTCACTTTGCCCTTTTCGGGGATCGAGCCCCATCCCTTGAGCCAGTCGATCTTGTTCTTTTTGAACAAAAATTCGATGCCCTTGGTGTTTTGGCCGATCACATCATCCTTGTAGGAGAGCATCTGCTTCCAATCGACGGACGGTGATTTTCCCTTGAGGCCCATCTTGGCAAAGTTATGTTCGGCTTCGTGCAATTGGTGGCTGGCATGCAGCAGCGCCTTGGAGGGGATGCAGCCGACGTTGAGGCAGGTGCCGCCCAATGTGTCGCGGCTTTCGACGCAGGCGGTTTTCAGGCCAAGCTGTGCGCAACGGATGGCGGCGACATAGCCGCCGGGGCCGGAGCCGATGACGATGACGTCATAATTTGCCATTTGGATGTCCTTTCGGTTGAGCGGGTTTGGGGGCGCTGCCCCCGTCGCCCGTTGGGCGACTCCCCCGGAGTATTTTGGGAACAATGAAGGTCATATCAGGGCTGCCAGAAGCATAAGCGTGCTGGCCAGAAAGCCCACGGCCCAGATCAGCGAGCGACCGGGCCGCCAGCCGAAGGCGTAGGCGGGGATGTAGAGCACGCGCGCGCCAAGATAGGTGAAGGCGAGCGTGGCGGTGAGGGGTGTTGATTTGTCGGCGAGCGTGACGACGACGCAGGCGATTGTGAAAAGGATCAGCCCTTCGAAGTGGTTGTCCATGGCGCGGCCAAGGCGGGCGGTGCGCTCGGACATTTGCTTTGATGGTTCGCGATCACGCGCGGACATGGTGTAGCCCGGCCCAAGTTCGAGGTTCGCGGGCACCGCGTAGAGGACGTATTGGACGACCTGGAGCAGCGCGGCGAGGGTGAGGGCGGTGAGTTCGGGGGTCATGGGTGTTCCGTGCGAAGGTGCGGTGCGCAGTGAATGCGCACCCTACGTGGTGTAGGGTGCGCTGTTTTACTTAATTCGAGCATGATCCGTCATAGACAAGAGCACCGGCCACGTTGGTTTTGCGATCAATTTTCCAGCCATCAGGGCATATGTTTTTTTTCGCAATAAATTTACCAATGTAGCTTAAGCGTGTGTCCTCTTGCAGCTGGGGGGCGACCAAGCCCTTCAGGTGGTTCTCGGGAAAAGCATGGCGAAAGGTTACTCTACCTTCTTGATCTCGCAGCACTGCTCCACTGCCTGATGCAATATCGAGGGCCGTGTTGGGTTGCCCGCTTACCAACGCTGCAGTTGTCGGATTGCAAGCTGACAACGCTAAGAAAGCCAAAGTGCACTTTATTGTGTGCATAGTTATACTCCCAGTGGCATAAGCGGTAAGAATTCCGCCCTAAGGCGGTGTCGGGTGGGAGTGTGCCCCACCCTGACCAATTACAAATCCATCAGCAACCGCCGCGGATCCTCAAGCGCCTCTTTCACGCGCACCAAGAACGTCACGGCACCTTTGCCGTCGACGATGCGGTGATCGTAGGAAAGGGCCAGATACATCATCGGGCGGGCCTTGATTTCGCCGTTCACCACCATCGGCCGTTGCTGGATTTTGTGCATGCCCAAGATACCCGACTGTGGCGGGTTGAGGATGGGCGAGGACATAAGCGAGCCGTATACGCCGCCGTTGGAGATGGTGAACGTCCCGCCCTGCATTTCGGCCATCGACAGTTTCCCGTCACGCGCCCGCGCGCCTTTTTCGGCGATGGCTTTTTCAATCGCGGCAAACGACATCGCGTCGGTGTCGCGGATCACGGGAACCACAAGGCCCGTGGGCGTGCCAGCGGCGATGCCCATATGCACGAAGTTCTTATAAACGATATCGGTGCCGTCGATTTCGGCGTTGACCTCGGGGACTTCTTTCAGGGCGTGGCAGCAGGCCTTGGTGAAGAAGGACATGAAGCCCAGCTTGACGCCGTGTTTCTTGAGAAACTCGTCTTTGTATTCGTTGCGCAGGGCCATGACCTCGGTCATGTCCACCTCGTTATAGGTGGTGAGCATGGCGGCGGTGTTCTGGCTGTCCTTGAGGCGCTTGGCGATGGTCTGGCGCAGGCGGGTCATTTTCACCCGTTCTTCGCGGCTGGCATCGTCAGCAGAGACCGGGGCGCGCGGCGCTTGCGCCGGGGCCGAGGAGGCAGCCGGGGCCGAGGAAGCCGCAGCGGCGGCTTTGGCCACGTCTTCCTTCATCACGCGGCCAT
>DATFJQ010000167.1:0-5185 GCA_035269125.1 Roseovarius sp. | reverse complement strand
GACCATGATCGACACACCGGGCCATACGCCGGGCCACATGAGCTTGCGGGTGGACAGTGGCGACCAATCGCTGATTGCGCTGGGCGATTCCATGAGCCACGCCTACACAAACTTTGCCCATCCCGAATGGTATAACGGGTTCGACGCCGATGGTGATCAAACCGTGGCCACGCGCAAGCGCCTGCTGGACATGGCCGCCGAGGATCAAATCGCCATTCTGGGCTATCACTTCCCGTTCCCCGGTGTCGGCCATGTGCAGCGCGACGGCGATCAGTATCGCTTTGTTCCGGCGCTGTGGCAGTTCTAGTGGCGCGTTGGCGTCCTACACCAACGGCCAAGCCGCAGGGTCGCGGCTTGGCCGCGTTTGGTCCAAGCTGTTCCTTTGGGCATTTTTGCCCGATTTGTCGGCGGCACGGCCCGTAGCTGCGCATGTGCGCGCGTTTATCAGTCGTTGTCGGTCAGCCCCGCGCCAGCCCCGGCAAGGCGGCTGGCTTCGGTCGCGGGGGCATAGGTGCGCTGCGCAAAGGTGGTCAGGCGGTGCTGCACATCAGGCGGCATCTGGCCGCGTCCCTTGGCAGGCGGCGGGGCATCGGGCAGGCGGGTTTCTGTGCATTCGATGCGCACGCTGTCGGCCATTGGGGCATGCAGCGCGTTGGCATTGGCCGGTTGCAGATCCATGTCAGCGTCCAGCGTCACCGTCAGTTCGCCCCATGATACACGCAAACCCCGGCCTGTCAGGCGCGCAGCCGCGGCCAGATAGGGCAGCAACAGCATCGGGCTGGCCGTCTGGCCAAGGGTCATGTCATCGCCTGCGGCCAAAGCCTCGGCGTGATCGCACAAGGCCGCGCCCGCGATCAGCGGACACAACGTGCCGCCTTTGGCAACCCAGTGGGCCTCGCGGGCCTCGACCGGGCACAGCGCGTCATAGTCTGCGCCATCGTTGCGCGTCAGCAGATCGGCCAGCGCCTGCGGCCCCGGCAGGCCCGCCGCGGTCAGCCAGCGGGTGGCTTTGCCCGCCTCTTCCGCCAATCCCCAGCTAAGCCCGGCCCCGCGCGCGGCCTTGCGCGCAAGGCTTTCGATTTCGTTCAGGGACCAACTCATGCGGCACCGCCTGTCAGGAAGGGATACGCCCAGTCATCGCCCGAGCGCGAGCCCAATTCATGCGGGAAGGGGGCGTGTTGATACATGGTGATCCGCACCCACCGATCCGAGCGTGGATCGAAGTGACAGGCGCCAAAAAAGCTAAGCTTGAGGCGCAGCATGTCGATGGGCATCACCGTGTCTGCGATGGTGTTGTCGCGGATCTCGGCATAGGGCAGGCGGGCGGTGATCTGGGCCCGGCGTACGATATGGCGGTGTTCGGGGTGGCGCATCAGGAAACCGGCAACGGTGGTCTCGGACGTGGCGCACAGATCGGAATACATGCGCGCCGCATCTCGCCCGGGGCACAGCGGTTGCTCATAGGGTTCAACAGGCTCTTCAAAGCGGTCACCAAGGCGCGGCTCCAGCTTTTCTTCGGACGTATACCAGACGCGGGCCTGCGCCTCAGGGGTGGTCCAGTCGGTGTCAAGCGCCCAACTGTAGATGTCTTCGATCAGCGCGCGCAGCCGGGTGCTGCTCATTGCGCCGTCGATCCGCCACGTGGCGGTTTCATCGGCCGCCATGCACGACGACAACCCATCGACAAGATGCGGATAGGGCTCCAACAAAAGCGAGGCCAGAAGTTCTTGGCCTTCGACCGACAGCGCGCTTTCTGCCCAAAGCCACAGGCGGTTCCACGGGTAATCAGCGGTCAGCTCGACACTATCGAGATGCGCCAGCAGCGCGGCGGTGTCGGCGCGCAGGTCATCAAGTTTGGCGATCTGCACAGGGTGGTCGGAATACCAATCTTGGGTATGCAGGCGGGCGCGCAGGGCGAAACTGCGAAAGATATCCACCTCGGACGGGTGCGCATCGGGCAGCGACCGGATACGGGCCAGCGCCTCTTCGCGGGCGGCGATCCAGCTGTTCAGCAAGGCCGGGTGCGTCAGCAGGAACGGCGCCATGCCCAGCCCGGTTGAATTTCCGATGCCAAACCGGCGGCGCAAATCCGGGTCAAGCGGCACGGCGGTCTCGGGTGCGCGCAGCTGCGCCATGTGTTCGACAAGGTCCATCACAAAGGCGCGGGTCAGGAAGACCGACAGCATTTCAATCTGGAACGGGGCCTGAAACTCGGCGCGGTCGGCGGTGTCTTCGCGATCAGCGGCGCCAAATTTTCCCGATCCGTAAACTGCCGTGGTGCGCATCAGGTAGCCGACCTTTTCCACCGTGGTCTGGTCGGGCTGCTCGCCGGCGGCCAGTTTGCCGACGACATAGTCCCAAAGGCGCACAGACCGGTTGGCCCGGCTGAGCGACAATTCGCGTTCGCTGACGCGGCCCGCCTCTTGTTTCGGCACATTGTTTTGCAGGCGGTCCAGATCGGCGGTGGTGGGCACGCCGTCGAACAGGGTAAAGGTGGCATCCCATTCCGTTGCGATCACCCGGTCGGATCGTTTTTCGGGCGGCAGGTCATTTGCGAAGGCAACAAGGCTATAGCTGCGCTCGGGGCCGTGGGCGGAATAGACGGCGCGGCCCACGCCGCGCGCGTCAATGTCGAATACGGGGCGGTCGAATGTCCAGGCTTCGGCCTCCATCCGCCGCAACAGGATACGCATGAAGCTGAGGCGCGATTGGTGGAACGAGCCTAGGCGGCCAAGCTGCATCACGACAGCGGGGTCGCGGGGGGCAATTGTTTTGCTTTGGGTCTGTTCCATCAGGCTCCTCCCTTCCTTATCAGTGTGAAACAAAATAGGGCGGCCCGCAAAGGCCGCCCTGTTTTTTTGCGATCAGTTTTTGGCCTCGCGGCCTTTGGCCAGGGTGATACGCAGCGCATCCCAAAGAGAGGGCAGCAGCACCAGTGACACCGGCACGGCGGTCACCACGATGAAGCTTTGCAGCTTTCCGATGCCGCCGGACCCTGTGTAAATCAGGATCAGCGCCATCACGCCCATCGCGATGCCCCAGAAGATCCGCACGGGCAGGGCCGGGCGGTCCTCGGTCGACATGGATACCGAGATCACATACGACATCGAGTCGCCCGTGGTGGCCACGAAAACCGTCGTCAGGATCAGGAACAACACCGACACGATGAAGCCCATCGGCAGCGATTGCGTGATCGCCAAAAGGGCGGCGGGCAGGTTGAAGCCCTCAAAGGCGGTTGAAACCGAACCGGGGTTTGTCAGTTCGGCGTTGATCCCCGTGCCGCCGACAATGGTGAACCAAAAGGCGGTGACAATGGGGGCCACCAGCGCCAGCATGATCACGATCGACCGGATCGAGCGCCCGCGCGAGATGCGCGCGATGAAAATCGCCATGAGCGGACCATACCCCAAGAACCAGCCCCAGAAGAACACGGTCCACCAACCAAGCCAGCCCGGCTCACCAAAGACGCCAGCCTCACCCCGGAACAGGGCCATGCCGAAGAAATCGGTGAAATACGTCGCCAAGCCGCCGAAGAAGCCTTTGAAAATAAAGGCTGTCGGACCCGCCACCAGAATGAACAGCAGCAAGACGGCCCCAAGGATGATGTTGAACCGGCTGAGGATCTGGATACCTTTCGACAGGCCTGTGGCCGCCGACGTGGTATAAATCGCCACCAGTCCAAGGATCACCACGGCCTGCGTGGTGAACGTGTCGGGGATGCCGAACAGCGCGTTCAAGCCATAGCTGACTTGCAAGCCAAGAAACCCGATGGGGCCAACAGTGCCCGCCACCACGGCAATGATGCAGCTTGCATCCGCGATCAGGCCGATGGGGCCTTTGATCGCCTTTTCGCCAAACAGCGGATAAAGCAGCGTTCGTGGCGCTAGCGGCAAGCCTTTTTCATAGTGGTAGTGCATCAGCATGACAGTGGTCAGCGCGCCCAAGATGGCCCAAGCCAGAAACCCCCAGTGCATGAAGCTTTGCGCCAATGCGGAATTGACCGCATCCATGGTGCCGCTTTCATCGCCGAAATAGGGCGGGCTGGACAGAAAATGCGCCATCGGCTCGCCAGCGGCCCAAAACACGCCGCCACCGGCCAGAAGGGTGCACATGATCATCGATCCCCATTGGAAGATCGGGAATTCGGGCTTTGCCATGTTGCCCATGATCGCCTTGCCGCCGGGCAGGACAATCAAGACCAGTCCGATCAGGAATGTGGCCAGCAGCAGGATTTGCCAATACAGGCCAAAATACTTGGCCGAAAAGGCAAAGCTGGAATCAACCATGCCTGACAGAACATCTAGGTCATAAAGCGCCACCAGACAGAACAGGGCGATGAACCCCCCGGTGATCGCGAAAAGCGGTTTGTTGATGTGATGCAAGCTGCCCTGGGGCTTGCCGGCATCGGTTGCGGTCGTGTCGGACATTCTTTCCTCCCTGCGAATATCCCGAAAGGGCACGTTGGCCCTCAGGTGTCCGGCTGCGCGTGTGCCGGGGTGAAGTTTTCTGCGAAAAAGCGGTGCCAGTTGTCGCCCATAAGGCCGGCAACCTCAGTATCGTCAAAGCCCACGCGGCGCAGGCCCTGTTCGATGTTGTCAAAGTCGCGGTTGTCGCGGAACCAATCGGGTTGCTCGGGGAAGCCCGGCGCGCTGGCCGAGCCTTCGCCATAGTCGATTTCTTTGGTCCAGCGGCCCACGCGCATCCATTCCACGATGCTGTCGGGTTGATCTTGGCACAGGTCGGACCCAATGCCGAAATGCCCGGCGCCGAACCGTTCGGCGGCGGTGGCGATCATCTGGCAGAAGTCATCAACCGTGCAGTCGGATTTGCCGCGCAGGTGATGCGGATATAGCGAAAAGCCCATCATGCCGCCGTTTTCCACCACGGCACGCACCACATCGTCGCGTTTGTTGCGCAGGGCGGGTTGCCATGAATGTAGGTTCGCGTGCGTGATGGCGATGGGGCGCTGCGAAACCTCAGCGGCCTCGATTGTGGAACGGTCGGCAGAATGGCTCATATCCACCACCAGCCCGACGCGGTTCATTTCCTTGATCACCTGTTTGCCCATCCGGGTCAGGCCGGGGTCTTCGGCCTCGTAACACCCCGTCGCCAGAAGCGATTGGTTGTTATAGCTCAGTTGCATGAAGCGCACGCCGAGTTTGTGCAGCACTTCGACAAGGCCGAT
>DATFJQ010000166.1:0-2738 GCA_035269125.1 Roseovarius sp. | reverse complement strand
CCTTGGCTGCCTGTTTGCGATTTATATCGACCCGATTTTTAGTTTCATCAACGTGCTGATGGGCGGGCAGGTATGGGATCCGTCCATTCGCGGCATTTACCATCTGCCTGCGCAGTTGCAGTTCGCCGACGTGATGTCGGCTGTGGCGCTGTCGCTGGGGCTGAGTTTTGTGGTGACGATCTTTCCGGCGCGCCGCGCGGCCCGGATGAACCCGGTGGAGGCGCTGCGCTATGAGTGAGGCGATGCTGACGCTTGAAGGTGTGTCCAAGACCTATAACAAGGGTCGCGAGAACGAGGTGCGCGTTCTGAACGATGCAGCGTTGCAGGTGGGTGCGGGCGAGATGGTGGCGTTGGTGGCGCCCTCGGGCGCGGGCAAATCGACCTTGCTGCATATTGCCGGACTGCTGGACACGCCCGACACCGGGCAGGTGCGCATCGGCGGCACGGAATACACCGGGCTAAGCGACCGGCGGCGCACGGTTGCGCGGCGGCAAGAGGTGGGGTTCATTTACCAGTTTCACCATCTGCTGCCCGAGTTCACCGCGCTGGAAAACATCATGCTGCCGCAGCTAGCCAACGGCGTTCCCAAGGCCGAGGCGCAGACCCGCGCCGCCGATCTTTTGGCGCGTGTGGGCATCGGCGCGCGCGCCGATCACCGCCCCTCGGCGATGTCGGGCGGCGAACAGCAGCGGGTGGCCTTTTGCCGGGCCTTGGCCAATGAGCCGCGCCTGTTGCTGGCCGACGAGCCGACGGGCAACCTTGACCCGGCGACATCCGATCAGGTGTTTGACACGCTGATGGCGCTGGTGCGCGACACCGGCCTGTCGGCGCTGATCGCGACTCATAATCTTGAGCTGGCCGCCCGGATGGATCGGGTGGTGCGGTTGGATCAGGGACAGGTGGTGGCGGGGTGACTGCGCCGGTTGCGGCTGTGTCTTGAAACAGCGATCATCTTGGGCCAAGGATTTTCGAAAATCCTTCGACAAGCGGTTTCGAAACCGCTTGTCACAACGCTTAAGGTTGGTTGAAGTTTCTTTCAAAAAGTTCGAATTGACCTGAAGCGGCACCCTGCCCAATGTGCCGCGACACTTGCAAGGCACCGGGGGCGCATATGGTTGACGTTACACTGAATGAGATCGAACAGACCACCAAGGCGGCGTTGCTGCGTCATGGCGCGGCAGAGTGGGTGGCCGATTGTGTGGCCGATGCTGTGCGCAAGGCTGAAAGCGTCGGCAACAAGATTTGCGGCCTGTATTACCTTGAAAGCTATTGCAAGCAGTTGGAAACCGGTCGTGTCAAAGGCGATGTTGTGCCTGTTGTGACGCGCCCCCGGCCCGGTGTGGTCGAGGTAGATGCGAAATTCGGCTTTGCGCAGCCTGCCTTTGCCAAGGCGCTGCCCGAGGCGCTGAAGGCCGCGCGCGACTGCGGGGTGGCCAGCCTTGCGGTGGGGCACGCGCATACCTGCACCAGCCTTGGCTATTTCACCGAACAGATCGCGCGTGCCGGGCTGATTGGGTTGGGGCTGACCAATGCCTCGCCCATCGTGGCACCGCCGGGGGGCAAAACGCGGGTGATCGGCACAAACCCGATTGCCTTTTCGGTGCCGGATGGCAAGGGCGGGATCGCCATGCAGTTCGACCAATCGACGACCACCGTGGCGCTGGGCAAGATCACCATGGCCAAGGCGGCCGGAGAGGCCATTCCCGAAGGCTGGGCGGTGGATGCCGACGGCCAGCCCACCACTGACCCCGAGGCGGCGCTGGGCGGATCGCTGGTATCGATGGGCGGCTACAAGGGCTGGGGCTTTGGCCTGATGGCTGAACTTCTGGCGGCGGGTCTGACCGGCGGTGTCGTCAGCCGCGATGTCAAGCCTTTGAAGGCCCCGGACGGGCCGCCGCATGATCTGGGCCAGTATTACCTGTTTATGGATCCGGACGCCTCGGGCGCGTTTTTCGACCGGCTAGCGCAGGTCGAGGCGGGCGTGGCGCTGGATGCCGAGCGCGGCGCGCGTATGCCGGGGCAGGGCAAGGCGCCGACAGATCCGGTGCAGTTGGACGATGCTGTCTGGCAGCAGGTGCGCGGCTTGGCCGGTCTGGCCTGATCACGCAGAGATGATTTGAGCGCGGGCGCGCTTGGACTAAGGTTGCTGCAAACCTGATAGAAAGGGGTTTGGCATGCGTCGTGTTCTGAGTGCCATCGCTATTGCCGCCAGTGTTGCCAGCCCGGTTTGGGCCAATGCTATATCCTTTGATGGCGGCTGGACGCATCAGCGCTTTTCGCTGTTTTCGCGCAATGACTATGCGCAAAAGGGCGGGGCGCTGGATGTGAGTTCGGACGGCAGTGTGTCCTTGCTGTATCGCGCCTTGCCCGAGCAAATCTGGGACGCGTCCGGGGCAAAATGGGCGTGGCAGGTGTCGCAAACTGTGCCGCCCACGGATTTGGGCCTGAAAGGCGGCGATGATCGCAACCTTGCCTTGTATTTCGTGTTTTTGCCCAAGGCCGAGGCGCAGCGCTTGAAAGGCACCAAGATCACGCGCTTGCTGGATAATGATGCGGTGCGAGTGCTGATCTATGTCTGGGGCGGGGCGCATACCCGCGGCGCCATGCTGGACAGCCCCTATCTGGGCACAAGAGGCAAAACCGTTGTGCTGCGCGGATCTGGCACCGGAGAGGCGCGCGAGGCGGTGGACCTGCAAGCCGATTACGCGCGCGCCTTTGGCGGGCCTTTGACGTCGCTG
>DATFJQ010000165.1:0-8799 GCA_035269125.1 Roseovarius sp. | reverse complement strand
GCCGCCGTAATAGCGCCGACCGGGATAGCCTTCGGCGTATTTGTTGGTCATCACGCTGCCTTGCGCTTCCATCACCGCCGCCGAAACGATGTTCTCGCTCGCGATCAGCTCGATCTCGTCGCGCTGACGGCCAAGCTCCTGACCAACCGACCGCGCAATCTCGGGATCGCGTGACGCGAGGGATTCGGTGAAAAACCCTTCAGAGACAAAAGATTGATTTCCATCATGGGGCATTGGGCAACTCCATCCGTGTGACTTTTGCAATTTCCTATCGGAAACCTAGCGCGCTTGAAAGGTTGTAAAGCGACAAATACGCTTGTCCCACCGGCATTACTGGCGCAACAGGTGGAAATGTGGTTCGATCCGATCCACACGACGCGCTTTGGAAACGGGACGGTCCGCCTATGGATAGAAAAATCGCCTTTGTCGCCAGTGATGCGCCATCGGCCCAAACCGCGCGGGCGGCGCTGGTTGGGCGGTATGGCACTGTTCCTGAAGATCAGGCTGATGTGATTGTGGCGCTTGGCGGCGATGGCTTCATGCTGCAAACCCTGCACCGCACCCAAGACCTGCGGGCGCCGGTCTACGGGATGAACCGGGGCACGGTCGGGTTTTTGATGAATGAATATTCCGAAACCGACCTGCGCGCCCGGCTGGCATCCGCCGAGGAAGAGGTGATCAACCCTCTGTCGATGAAGGCGCAATGCGCCGATGGCTCGATGCACGAGGCTTTGGCGATCAATGAGGTGTCGCTGCTGCGGGCCGGGCCGCAGGCGGCCAAGCTGCGGATCACCATCGACGAACGGCTGCGTCTGGAAGAGCTGGTGTGCGATGGGGCGCTTGTGGCGACGCCTGCGGGGTCGACCGCGTATAACTATTCGGCGCATGGGCCGATTTTGCCCATCGGGTCGGATGTTCTGGCGTTGACGGCCGTGGCTGCATTCCGTCCGCGCCGTTGGCGCGGGGCGCTGTTGCCCAAAACGGCGCATGTGCGGTTTGACGTGATCAACCCGGACAGGCGGCCCGTCATGGCCGATGCCGACAGTATTTGGGTCGAGAATGTTCTGTGGGTGGAAATCCAGTCGGATCCCAACATCGAGCATCGCTTGATGTTCGACCCGGGCCATGGGTTGGAAGAACGCTTGCTGCGCGAACAATTCGTTTGAGCTTGCAGGAAATTGGCCTGCGGGGGTTTTTGGATTGGGCGACTGACCATACCTGTCCCCCATGACACATGGCGAAGGATATATTTTCACCCTGTTGCAAAGCCCTTGGTTTATCGTTGGTTGGGCGGTTTTGATGCTGCCAAGCCTTTGGGTTGTGATCCGCGACATGCGCTTGAACAACGCCCATCTTATGCCTTTGATGAAATGGGTTTGGGCGCTGACCGTGGTATATTCCGGGCCGTTGGGGCTGGCCGTTTACTGGTGGTCGGGGCGCAAGGACATTCCACAAGACGGGCCTTATCGTCGTGCCGCGCGTTCGGTGGCGCATTGTTATTCCGGCTGCGGGGCCGGGGAAATCGTGGGCCTGACGCTGGCTGTTGGCGTGCTTGCGCTTGGCGTAACGGCGACCGCGCTGATGACATTTGCTTTTGCCTATACGGCCGGTTTTGTCCTGACGGTCGGGCCGTTGATGCAGGAAGGCACCAATCTCCGAACCGCCGTCAAAGATGCTTTGTATTCCGAAACACCCAGCATCACAGTGATGGAGGTTGTGGCGATCGGGGTTGATCTGACATTGGCGGGCGACGCGGGGCCAAGTCAGGTCTTGTTTTGGTCCTCCATGATCGTGTCGCTGACCTGTGGTCTGATCGCGGCCTACCCCGTCAATGTTTTGCTGATCCGCATGGGGATCAAACAAGGCATGATGGACCCGCGTCAAACCCATCATGGATAAGTGACTGACACCTTGATTTGGCCTGAATGCCGTTAAAACCCTCGGATAGGCCTTAGTACAGCCCGATCCAACGGGCTGTGACATCGGCCTGATGGTCGCGCCCATAGGCCACCAACCCTAGGCTGGTCACGGTTTCAGGACGGGGTGTGCTGCGCAGAAACCGGCCCGATGGTTTGAACGCGCTAAAGGGCAGGCGGATCGTTTGCCATTCGGCCTTAGCCTCGAACGGGGCTTGGTAATATTGCCATGGAAACAGCATGCCTTGGGTGCGCAGATGGACGAAATATCGCTGACCATTGCCGCGCACTTTCAGAACGACACCCTGAGCCTCCGCAGGAAAGCCGCGTTTCAGATCGGCGCGGGCCTGAATGAAGCCGCCACGATTTTCGGTGCTGACGGTGCCGGTCAGGCGGATGAACGCCTCGCCCTTCACGGTTTGCAGCCGGGCTTGCCCCTCGCTAACGCCGCCCATCACCTGATCGCTGAAATAGCGCCACTCGGACGGCGGTTTTGGCGTGTAATCTTCTACGGGGCCTGCATGGCCCGGCAGTCCGGCAAACAGCAGGGCACAAGCGGCGATAAGGCGACGTATCGTCATGATGAACCTCCAGTTCTGTCAGCATATATGGATTGGCTGGCGAAAATGGACTGCGTCAAAATAACAGCGCCGCCGTATATCATTACGGCGGCGCTTGTGGTGTTGATCAAAGCTTGGGTCAGGACTTGGCCAGCCCGATAGTCTGAAGCGCAGTCTTGATTTCATCAAGGATCGCGGGATCGTCAATCGTGGCGGGCATCTTGTAGTCGGCCCCGTCTGCGATTTTGACCATGATCGCGCGCAAAATCTTGCCCGAGCGGGTCTTGGGCAAGCGGTCCACGACCACGGCCAGCTTGAATGCCGCCACCGGGCCGATCTGATCGCGGACCATCTTGACGCATTCCTGCACGATCTCGGCGTGATCACGGTTGACGCCTTTGGTCAGACACAGGAAGCCGACGGGCAACTGCCCCTTCAGCTGGTCCGAGGCACCGATCACCGCGCATTCGGCCACATCCGGGTGCGCGGCCAGAACTTCTTCCATGCCGCCGGTGGACAGGCGATGGCCCGCGACGTTGATCACGTCATCGGTGCGCGCCATGATCCACAGGTAGCCATCCTCGTCCTTCATCCCGGCATCGCCAGTTTCATAATAGCCGGGGAAGGTGTTGAGGTAGGATTTGCGGAATCGATCTTCGGCATTCCACAGCGTTGGCAAGGTGCCGGGCGGCAGGGGCAGTTTGACTGCAATCGCACCCAGTTCGCCTGCGGGCAGTTCATGGCCCGCTTCGTCAAGGATTTGCACATCATAGCCGGGCATCGCGACGGTGGGCGATCCGATCTTGACGGGCAGAGCCTCAATCCCGGCGGGGTTGCCTGCGATGGTCCAGCCGGTTTCGGTTTGCCACCAATGGTCATAAACTGGCACGCCCATCACCTCTTGGGCCCATACGATGGTGTCGGGGTCGGCGCGTTCGCCTGCCAGATACAGCGCGCGGAGATTGGAAATATCGTAATCCTTGATCGCTTCGCCCTTGGGATCATCGCGCTTGATGGCGCGCAGGGCTGTGGGCGCGGTAAAGAAACTACGCACATTGTGTTCGCTGATCACCCGCCAGAACGTGCCGGCATCGGGGGTGCCTACGGGCTTGCCCTCGAACACAATCGTCGTATTGCCGTGGATCAGTGGAGCGTAGCAAATATAGCTGTGGCCAACGACCCAGCCGACATCAGACGCGGCCCAGAACACATCGCCGGGATCGACATTGTAGATGTTTTTCATCGTCCAGTTCAGCGCGACCAAATGCCCGCCGGTGTGGCGCACCACGCCTTTGGGCGCGCCCGTCGTGCCCGAAGTATACAGGATATAGGCCGGGTGATTGCCTTCGACGGGCACACATTCTGCTGGCTCTACCCCGTATTGGAAGCCGTGCCAGTCGTAATCGCGGCCTTCTTCCAGATGCGCGACCTCTTCCTCGCGTTGGAAGATGACGCAGAAATCCGGCTTGTGCTTGGCTTGGTCAATCGCCCCGTCCAGCAGTGGCTTGTAATGCACCACGCGGCCCGGCTCGATCCCGCATGAGGCGGCGATGATGCATTTGGGCGTGCAATCGTCGATCCGCACCGCCAGTTCATGCGCCGCGAAGCCGCCAAACACCACCGAATGCACGGCACCGATCCGCGCGCAGGCCAGCATCGCCTCAAGCGCTTCGGGCACCATCGGCATGTAGATGATCACCCGGTCACCTTTTTCGACGCCTTTGGCGCGCAACGCCCCGGCCAGCCGCGCCACGCGGCTGCGTAGCTGTGCATAGCTGATCTTGTGCTTGGTGCCGGTGACCGGGCTGTCATGGATGATCGCCGCTTGCGCGCCGCGCCCGTTTTCAACGTGGCGGTCCACCGCATTCCAGCAGGTGTTAACCATGCCGTCGGCAAACCATTCATAAAGGTCGTTGCCTTTGTCGAACAGGGCTTTGCTGGGGGCTTTGTCCCACTCGATGGCTTCGGCCTGTTGCATCCAGAATCCTTCTGGATCCTGTTTCCAGCTGTCGTAGACGTCATTATATCCCATGGTGTCCTCCTCCGAACCTTTGCAAATGTGTTACGGGCGCAAACACCTTGCGGCAAGAGAGACGGCACCGCGGTGGACAGATTACCGCACGAAATTTGCAGATAAGGCCTAAGGTGGCCTGCAAATTTTTGCAAACCCCATAAAAAAGAGGGGTTAAGCGGCAAATCATTCAGGGTTTGCAAACCTGCAAACATTGCCACTGCAAATCGATTTGTCCTGACCCTTATATAGATTCGCCGCTTGGGCCGACCTCAGCCGTAATGCGCAACCGGGGTGCCGGCAATGGCGGCCATGTTCAAAAGGCCGCGCGCGGTGATCCCCGGTGTGACCACATGCGCGCGATTGCCCATGCCCATCAGGATCGGCCCCACTTCCAGCCCGCCGGCCTTCATTTTCAAAATATTGCGCACGCCCGAGGCCGCATCGGCATGAGCGAAAATCAGGATATTGGCCGAACCCTGCATCCGGTTGTCTGGCAGCAAGCGATCGCGCAGGTCAGGATCAAGCGCCGCGTCCACATTCATCTCGCCCTCATAGGCGAAATCGCGCGGCGCGGAATCCAGTATCTCAAGCGCGGCCCGCAGCCGTTTGCCCGAGCCTTCGGCCTGATTGCCGAATTGCGATTGCGAACACAGCGCCACATTCGGCGTCAGGCCAAAGCGACGCACATGCCGCGCCGCGCCAATCGCGGCCTCGGCCAATTGCTCCGGCGTCGGCAAGGAATGCACATGCGTGTCGGCAATGAACAATGGGCCATCTTCCAAGATCATCAACGACAGCGCGCCATGCGGGCGCAGATCGCCGGTGCCCAAAACCTGCGTGACATAGTTCAGGTGCCAGCGATATTCGCCAAAGGTGCCGCAAATCAGGCTATCGGCCTCGCCGCGATGCACCATGACCGCGCCGATGGCGGTGCTGTTGGTGCGCATGATGGCCTTGGCCAGATCCGGCGTCACGCCGCGGCGTTTCATCAGATCGTGATAGCTGCCCCAATAGTCGCGATACCGGGGGTCGTCTTCGGGGTTCACGATGTTGAAATCGCGGCCGGGTCGAATTTCCAGCCCCATTTTTTCGCAGCGCCGGTCGATCACCGAAGGCCGTCCGATCAAAATCGGCGTTTCGGTGGTTTCTTCCAAAATGGCTTGTGCCGCGCGCAAAACGCGTTCGTCTTCGCCTTCGGCAAAGACGATCCGGCGGGCGGCCGTGCCCGCGGCCTCGAAGACCGGGCGCATCAGCAAGGCTGACTTGAAAACGTTGGCATCCAACCGGGCCTTGTAAGCGGGCAGATCCTCCACCGGCCGCGTCGCCACGCCCGACTCCATCGCCGCCCGTGCCACAGCGCTTGAGACGATGCCCGACAAGCGCGGATCGAACGGTTTGGGGATCAGGTAATCGACCCCGAAGGTCAGTTGCTCACCCTGATAGGCGGCGGCGGCCTCGGCGCTGGTGGTGGCGCGGGCCAGTTCGGCGATGCCATCCACGCAGGCGATTTGCATGGCGTCATTGATTTCGGTTGCCCCCACATCCAAGGCCCCCCGAAAAATGAAGGGGAAGCACAGCACGTTATTGACCTGATTGGGAAAATCGCTGCGCCCGGTGGCGATGATCGCATCGGGTGCGGCGCTGCGGGCCTCATCGGGCATGATTTCGGGCGTGGGGTTGGCCAAGGCGAACACGATGGGCCGCTTGGCCATTTTGCCCACATGATCCGGCGTCAAAACCTTGGGCCCTGACAGGCCCAGAAACAAATCCGCCCCTTCGATCACATCGTCCAGACTGCGCAAATCGGTGTCTTGGGCAAAGGCCTCTTTCTGCGGGTTCATATCCTCGGTGCGGCCTTTGTAGACCAGCCCGTGAATATCACACAGCCAGACGTTTTCGCGTTTGACCCCAAGTTTCAGCAACAGGTTCAGGCAGGCGATGCCCGCCGCGCCGCCGCCGGTGCTGACGATCTTGATGTCCTCAAATCTCTTGCCGGCCACATACAAAGCATTCGTGGCCGCCGCGCCCACGACAATGGCCGTGCCATGCTGATCGTCATGGAACACGGGGATATCCATCCGCTCGCGGCACAGTTTTTCGACGATGAAACAGTCAGGCGCCTTGATGTCTTCAAGGTTGATCGCGCCAAAGGTCGGCCCAAGCGCGCACACGATATCGGCCAGTTTCTCGGGGTCTTTTTCGTCAATTTCCAGATCAAAGCAGTCAATATCGGCGAACTTTTTGAACAGAACCGCCTTGCCTTCCATCACCGGCTTGGAGGCCAGCGCACCGATATTGCCAAGGCCCAAAACAGCCGATCCGTTGGTGACAACCGCCACAAGGTTGCCGCGCGCGGTATAGCGGCTGGCATTGGTCGCGTCGTCTTTGATTTCAAGGCAGGCTTCGGCCACGCCGGGGGAATAGGCGCGGGCCAGATCGCGCCCGTTGGCCAAAGGTTTGGTGGCGCGGATTTCCAGTTTTCCGGGCTTGGGAAATTCATGATAGGTCAGGGCTGCTTGTCGCAGGCTTTCTTTGTGGCTGTCGGTCATGAAGTCCTCCCGCTGGCATTAGTTTAGTATTAAACTATTAATTCGCAGGCGCAATCCCACTTGTGTTGCGCCACAAGGACAGCTTGCATCCTGCATAAACGGGACGCAATGTGAGAGGCGGGCAAGACGCATTGGCCTGCTAAATCGGTTCGCAAAATCGGCCTGCACAGGAGCGCCGCAAGAATGAGTTTGATCGAACACGCCCGCACCGCGCGTGAAAATGCACATGCCCCCTATTCCGGGTTCAGGGTGGGGGCTGCCCTGCGCACGGCCTCGGGGCGGGTCTATGTTGGCTGCAACGTCGAAAATGCATCATATCCGGAAGGCACCTGTGCGGAAACCGGCGCGATTGCCGCGATGGTGGCGGACGGCGAGACACGGATCGCCGAGGTGACGATCATCGCCGACAGCCCGCACCCGATCAGCCCCTGTGGCGGTTGCCGTCAGCGCCTTGCCGAATTTGCCGGTGACGAGACGCTGGTTGTCATGGCCACGCTGGATGGCCAGCAGGCCACCGCGACCCTGTCGGCGCTTTTGCCCGGTGCCTTCGCGTCTGGCAGCATGGCAAAGCGCCGCTGATGGACGCCCGCACGATCATCGCGGGCATTCGGGACGGTCGCACACCAAGTGCCGATGCCTTGCAGTGGTTCGCCCAAGGGCTGGCCAATGGGCGTGTCAGCGATGCGCAAGCCGGGGCGTTTGCCATGGCGGTGGTGCTGAAGGGTTTGGGCGACGAAGGGCGCACAGCCCTGACCATGGCGATGCGCGACAGCGGCAAGATTTTGCAATGGCAGAGCGATGGCCCGGTGATTGACAAGCACTCGACCGGAGGCATCGGCGATTGCGTCAGCCTTGTGCTGGCCCCGGCCTTGGCGGCTTGTGGGGCCTACGTTCCGATGATCTCGGGCCGTGGTTTGGGCCATACCGGCGGCACACTGGACAAGCTTGAGGCCATACCGGGCCTGCAAACCACCCAAAGCGAGGCGCGCTTGCGCGATATCGTGGCGCATGTGGGCTGTGCGATTGTCAGCGCAAGCGCCGATATGGCCCCGGCAGACCGGCGGCTATACGCGGTGCGCGATGTCACGGCGACGGTCGAAAGCCTTGATTTGATCACCGCCTCGATCCTTTCGAAAAAGCTGGCGGCGGGATTGCAGGGCTTGGTGCTGGATGTGAAAGCAGGCTCTGGCGCGTTCATGAAAGGCGAGCGCGCGGCGCGGGATTTGGCAACCGCCCTTGTCGATACGGCCAACGCTGCCGGATGCCGGACCAGTGCAATGATCACCGACATGAGCCAACCTTTGGCCCCGGCGCTTGGCAATGCGTTGGAGGTGGCCGAGGCGATGCGCGTTTTGACAGGGCAAGCGCATGGCCGGTTGTTTGATCTGTCAGTGGCGCTTGGTGGTCAGGCGTTGGTTCTGGGCGGTCTGGCCGACACGCCCCAGGCCGGTGAGGCGCAAATTCAGGCGGCTTTGTCGGATGGCCGCGCGGCGGACAGGTTTGCCCGGATGCTGGCCGAAATGGGCGGTCCGAAAGATTTTACCGAACACTGGCAGGATCATCTGCCGTCAGCGCCCGTGATCCGCGATCTGCCAGCCCCGCGCGCAGGATATGTGGCCGCGATGGACGGCGAGGCCATGGGGCTGGCTGTGATCGCGCTTGGTGGCGGGCGACAGGTGGAAGGTGACATCATCAACCCCGCCGTCGGCTTGGATCGGGTGGCGCCACTTGGGGCGCAACTTGAACGGGGCGATCCGCTG
>DATFJQ010000164.1:0-3241 GCA_035269125.1 Roseovarius sp. | reverse complement strand
GATTTTGAATGCCTGCCTGGATGATTGCATGGAGTGGCAGACCAGCCCGCACGAAACAGCCGTTGAGGTGAATGCCAAGCTGACCGAGGCGTTGCGGGATCGCTTCATCGACCCGCTTGAGATGATCTGCGCCGCACCGGGCTGCACGACTTTTCTGGGGCCGGAAACAATTGTGATGTATGACGGGTTCCACCTAACGCCCGAGGGATCCGCATGGTTGGGCGAACAGCTTAAGGCCAACGGATATCTGGCCAAAATGGGCTTGGGCGGCTGACGCCTGCGCCGTTCAGGTCTGGGTCAGCACCCGGCCGGCAACGGCCTCCAGCTTGGCCACCAAAGCGGCATCGCGGGCCTCGGGCGCGGTCAGAACGGCATTCTCCAACGCCCGGTCGCAGCCATGCGGGCAGGGCGCGCGGTCCGGCCCCAGAAGGGCAGGCAGACGGCGCACCATCTCGCGGCCCTTGTCGGCATTGCCCAGCAGGGTTGCGATGATCTGGGACACATCCACCTCGCCATGCGCGGGGTGCCAGCTGTCGTAATCGGTGATCATCGCCACCGAGGCATAGCAAAGCTCGGCTTCGCGGGCCAGTTTCGCCTCGGGCATGTTGGTCATCCCGATCACATCCGCGCCCCAGACCTCGCGGTACATTTTTGATTCCGCCAAGGTGCTGAATTGCGGGCCTTCCATCGCCAGATAGGTGCCGCCATCATGCACCGTGACGCCCGCCGCGCCCGCCGCCTCGGCACAGGCTGCGCCCAGTCTGGGGCAGGTGGGGTGCGCGACGCTGACATGGGCCACGCAGCCGGTTCCGAAAAAGCTTTTGTCGCGGGCAAATGTCCTGTCAATGAACTGATCGACAATCACGAAATCGCCCGGCGCCATGTCTTCGCGGAAACTGCCGCAGGCGCTGACACTGATCACATCCGTCACGCCCAATCGCTTCAGCGCGTCGATATTGGCACGATACGGCACGGTGCTTGGCGAATGCACATGCCCGCGCCCGTGACGCGGCAGAAACGCCATGCGGATGCCGTCCAGCACACCTGTCAGGATCTGGTCACTGGGATCGCCCCACGGGGTTTCGACGCTGACCCATTCGGCCTTGTCCAGACCCTCGATCTGATACAGCCCCGATCCGCCGATCACGCCCAACATGGTGTTCATAGCGCTTGCCCTTTCTTTTGCCCGGAAATGGCACAGAATACCGTTCCAGACCAGTTTGCAACCCGGCCTCGGCCTTATGGCGAGACGTAATGCGGGTCGCGGACGGCCCCATCGTCCAGTCGCACCCTGTCGAACAGCGTGTAGCCGTCCTTTTCGATCTGATGCGCGCGGGTGTAGTCGAACGCCGCAAAGAACCGCTCGGTGCCATAGTCAAGCAACGTGACACTCGCCCAGTCTTGGATGATCTTATCATAATTCGACGACAGCTTTCGACTGCGCGGATTCAGGTTGCTGACCAGCAAAAGGCCCGTCGGCTCGCAGCCCAGAACGGTCAGCTTGAGATCGGGGCGATACGCCTGCAAAATCGGGATGATCTTCCAGACATCCCCGGTCCAAGCCTCTGCGGGGGCGTTGTCCAGATCGCGTGTCGTCATGTCGTGGTTGTAAGGGCAGCAATCATGAATCGCGATCACACCATCGGGGTTCGAATGGCGTTCGGTGTTTATGAAATCGCGCAGCAGGTATTCGATCAGATGCATCCCGTCCAGAAAACTAAAGCTTAACTGCGCGCGTATCGCACGTAGAAAACCGCCGTCAAAAAACGCGTCGCTGGTTTGTTGCATGATATGCAATTCGGGCTTTGTATTGACGACATTCCGTTCGATCCGGAAATACGGATCGACGGCGATTGTCTTGCCTTGTGCCGCTTCAAAGATGCGCCCGCCGCGACAGCCGATTTCAAGATACCACTCAAAGGCCAAATTCTTGTGCAGGCGTTTGATGAAACGTCTGTATGGCTTGTCATTGGGGGGGATGAACATGTGCGAAACGACCTGACAGAATAATGGAAAACACGGGTATTCTAGCGAATGCCGCGACCGGGGCAATTGCCCGGATATAACCGGGCCGCAAAGTGAGTCTTTTACTCAACACTTTCAGCCGCCGCATATGCCTTGAAGGCGCAGCCAGTCGCCGTCGCTTAGAATGGCTGCGGGCGGCTGGTTGGCGAACGGATCGGCTTCGATCAACGCCAAGGTGGTCTCGCCCGAAATGTCCAGCGCATAGGCATAAGGGGTCGAGCGCACGCGGGTGTCCTTGAACGCTTTCAGCAAGGCGTCTTGGGACAATGCCAAAGGGGGTGATGTCAGCAAATGCTGGGCATAGCGGTCCAAACTGTCCTCATCCAGCGCCCCGGTGGTCAATAGGCGCAAAGTGGCCCAAAGTCCTGCATGTCGCAGCACATCCTCCAACGGGTCGCCTTGCGCGGCACGCAGGCGCTCGGCAACGACGAAGCCTGCGACCACATCGGGTTCTTCATGATCTTCCACAAGGTTTTTGCCGATCACGATGGTGCCGCCGGGCAGATGCACGGTGGTATCGACCCCGTCGCGCACAATCGCCATCGGAACTGGCGTCCCACCGCCGCCAAGGCGCTGCGCCAGCCGGTCCAGCGCCGCACGACCGCCCGGATCACGACAGGCCGGGCCGGTGACGCGCTCCATGTGGCGGCGCAGGGCCGCGCCAATCTCGGCGCGCTTGACCTGCGGCACAACCCCCAAAGCGTGATCCCGCGCGGCACCGGGCAGCCAGAATACCGCTAGCGCCAGCACCGCCAAACAGCAGGCCCCGAACATCACCAGCCGCAATCTGCCGGGATGCGGCCTGCGCCGGTCCACAGCCGCCCGCAGCTTTTCGATGGCGTCGATCATCGCACCTTCGTCAGCGGGCAATTCCAGTGTTTCGCCGGGGTCGCCATCGGGATGATATATCGCCGGGGTTTGCCCCGGATTGGCCCGTTGAATGGCAGCCAGCGACCAATGCGCAAGCGGCCGCTCGCGCAGGTCGGTAATCACCAGCGTTGCATCCCCGATCGAAACGATGACATCGTTGCGCTGATCGGTGGGGGACGCACGCCACAGGCCCGATGCCTCAAGCCTTTGGTATTCGCTCAATGCTGTCATCGTTGATGTGGGCCTGCTCTGCCTCTGCCGCACCACGATAGCACGGCTTTACAGACCCCGTCCATCCGCCAGCCTACATGACGCGTGCCAGTCGGCGCAGCTCAAACTTCTGGAT
>DATFJQ010000163.1:0-9548 GCA_035269125.1 Roseovarius sp. | reverse complement strand
GGACGAGGGGGAACTGTCGCGCGATGTGACCGAAATGCTAACCGAAATCCGCGATATCCGCACGCATCTGATCCAGTATACCGACCGTTTGGGGCGGCTGGAAAAAAGCCTGCGCTCAACACTGAAGGATGAGGCCAGTGGTTGAAGATCGTCAGACCCGGCTGAAACGGTTGCGTATGCGGTCGATGCGGCGGGGTATCAAGGAAATGGACATCATCCTCAGCCGCTATGCAGACATGCGTCTTGACGCGCTGCCCGAGGCGCAGCTGGATGTCTATGACCAGTTGTTGTCGGAAAACGATCAGGACTTGTATCAATGGGTGACAGGGCAGGTGGCTGCCCCTGATCCCTTTGCAGGCCTTATCGCCGAAATCGCGGAAATCTCTGACGCCTCCCGATAAACCTGTGCCAAAGTAAATCGCATTTTAGCTGTCTTTGGTGCGGTTTACGGATTTTTCGCCATTTTCACCCAGTGTCGGTGCCAACATGCATCGCACGGAGATGAAAATGACTTTGCAAACACCGATGAAGGCCCCTGATCTTCAGGGGTTCATGTCCGGGTATCTGGAAGCCCTTTCGCTGGTTGAACGGTTGCACAGGCTGTTGCTGGACGTGATCAAGGATGAATTCGAACGCGTCGGCGTTCTCGAAGTGAACGCGGTTCAGGCGCTGTTGATGTTCAATATCGGCGATAACGAAGTGACCGCCGGTGAACTCAAGACGCGCGGGTATTATCAGGGCAGCAACGTCAGCTATAACCTCAAGAAACTGGTGGAAATGGGCTATATGCACCACCAGCGCTGCGAGATTGATCGCCGCTCGGTGCGGGTGCGGCTGACGGCGCGGGGCCGGGAGGTGCGCGATGTCGTGGCCGGCCTGTTTGAACGCCATGCTGACGGGTTGCAGGGCAAGGGGGTTCTGGGCGTCGATGGGATTGATCAGATCACCGCCGCGCTGCGCCGGGTTGAACGCTATTGGACCGATCAAATTCGCTATATCTACTGATCAGCGGCCCTGCGTATGTCTGGCATCCGACAGCGCCGGGCTGGCGACTTCGCGTAGCAACTTGCGGCGCATGGCGCGCGCGAAATCGTCGAAATCTTTTGCGGTTTCCACAAACGCGCCACGCCCACGCGTGACATGCGCCTGAAAATAAGCCTCAAGCGTTTTTACATTGCTTAGATCCTTGGTGGTGTTGGCCCGGCTATTGGGCCCGATCACCAACGCGTTGATCGTGATGCCGCCCAGATCGGCATCGGCGATATCGCCGGGGTGCGGCCCGCGATTGGCTGGCCCGTCGCCCGAGATATCCAGCGTCTTTTGCCAGCAGTCAGGCTGCCGTGCCAACAGGTTCGCCCCGTATAGCATCGCGGTGCCAATGGCTGTGGCGGGGTCATCATAAAGGCTGGTTGTCGCCTCAAGCCGCTGCGCGATCCACTCAAGATCGCGGGCATTTTGGATCATTTGCCAACCCGCCAATAATCGTTGCTGCCCTTGCCCGGCCCATTCATAGACCAGCAGGCGCACGGGTGCCTGCGGCATCGCCAGAAACGCTTGCCTGACGTCGGGATCTCGCAACGCCGCTGCCAGCCCATCCAGTTGCAGCCGGTATTCGCGCCCATCGACCGAGCCGGACACATCCACCCCAAGCGCCAGCGCCTGACGGCACTGGGCCTGCGCGGCCCCAAGGCCAAGCCACACCGCACAAGCGGCCAACACGAAAAGGCGCCGCCCGCTCATCCCGGCCCACCTTGCAGGTGCGCGGGTGCTGCGCCCAGCACGATATCGTTGATCTCGCGATATAATTTGCGGGCCATGGCGGCTTCGAAATCCTTGAACCCGGACGCGACCTCGACAAAGGCATTGCGCCCCCGGATCACTTGGCTGCGGTAAAAATCCAGAACGTCCGCGTCGTGCCCCAGAATGACAAGGCCATTCACCGTCACGCCCGACAGCGGGAAATGTTTGTAGGCCAGACGTGGGCCAAACCCTTCGTTGTTCACCCCGTCGCCCGACACATCGATCACTCGGCGCGCGCAGTCGGGACCGCGTTGCAACATCTGCGCGCCGTATCCCAGACCATAGCCCATCGCCGTTGGGTGCATCCTCTCGAACCTGTCGCCTTGCGCCAGTTCCGCAACCGCCCGGTCGATATCGCCCGGACCCCGCAGCGCCAGCCAGTCCAGCAAAATCCGCTGCTTGTAGCGCCCGCTCCACTCATACACCGCCAGCGCGACATGGCCTTGACCGCCCTGCAATATCGCGTGTCGCACATCCGGCGCGTTCAGGGCGGCGGCCAAGCCGGTGCGTTGCAGGCGGTATTCCACATCGTCCACCGACGAGGACACATCCAGCGCCAGCACCAGCGCAAGCCGACAGGCCGCTGCGGCCCCCCCCGCCCAGACAGCCCAGACAGCCCAGACTAGCGCCGCAAGAGCGGCTTGCCTTACCAATGGCCCGTGTTTTCCATGCTGGCCCAAGGCTCTTGCGGGTCTTGCGCTTCGCCTTGTTGCAGCAGCTCGATGGAAATATTGTCGGGGCTGCGCACAAAGGCCATACGCCCGTCGCGGGGCGGGCGATTGATGGTCACGCCATTGTCCTGCAAATGCTGGCACATGGCGTAGATATCCTCGACCTCATAGGCCAGATGGCCGAAATGGCGGCTATCCGACGGCAACCCGTCATCGCCATCCCAGTTCCATGTCAGTTCCACCGGGCATTCCTCCTGGCCCTCGGGGGCCATGAACACCAGCGTGAAACGCCCGGCCTCAACGTCGATGCGCCGGGTCTCGTGCAGGCCCAGCAGGGCGTAGAATTCCATGCTTTCCTCAAGGTCTTTCACCCGGACCATCGTATGCAGATACCTGATGCGCATCATGTGCCTCCGTTCTTATTGTTCCCCTTCACAATAGACCCAAGCGGCCCCATGTCGAGCGGCCCGCACCAATCTGCTTGTGTCGCACCCGATATTGCCGTTTCCACTAGGTTGCCCCGCAAGATATAGTGACCCCCGACTCGCGCCGCATCGAAAGGATTCGCCATGCCCCTGACCACTGACCAACAGGCCGAAATCGACACTCTGCGCAGCCAGCCGCAAGAGACCCTGCGCGCCGTGTCGCCGGGGATGGAGCGGCACCTTTATACCGCTTACCCGGTGCTGGATCACGGGTTTGTCCGGGTGGTGGACTATATGGGCGACGATGCCGCCATCTGTCAGGCGGCACGCGTCAGTTACGGCAAGGGCACCAAATCGGTCAGCAATGACGAGGGTCTTATCCGCTACCTGATGCGCCATTGGCATTCGACCCCGTTCGAAATGTGCGAGATCAAGCTGCATGTCAAACTGCCGGTGTTCGTGGCCCGCCAGTGGATCCGCCACCGCACCGCCAACGTCAATGAATACTCGGCGCGCTATTCGATCCTTGATCGTGAATTCTATATTCCCGCCCCGGATGCTTTGGCCGCGCAATCGACCACCAACAATCAGGGTCGAGGCGCCGCGCTTGAGGGCGAGGAAGCGGATCGCGTGCTGCGCATCCTGCAAGACGACGCGATGCGCTGTTATGACAATTACGAGGCTATGATCTCGGAGGAGGGCCAACAGGGGCTGGCGCGCGAACTGGCCCGCATGAACCTGCCCGCCAATGTCTACACGCAATGGTATTGGAAGGTCGATTTGCACAACTTGCTTCATTTCCTGCGCCTGCGCGCCGATGCCCATGCCCAATATGAAATCCGCGTTTATGCCGATGAAATCTGCAAGATCGTCGCCGATTGGGTGCCCGCCGCCTATCGCGCGTTCGAAGACTACCGCATGGGCGGGGCCAACCTGTCGGCCAAGGGCCTAGACTGCATCCGCCGGATGCTGAAGGGCGAAGAGGTCACGCAGGAAAGCTCGGGCATGAGCAAGGGGGAGTGGCGGGAATTTCAGGAGTTGTTGGGCTAGGGCCAACAGAAGATCCGTAGGGTGCGCATTCATGCGCACCGCGCCCCTTGACAATCTGCGCCAAAGACGAGGCGGCAGGCTTGCGGCCCGAACTGCTCGGCTCTGCCGGGCCAAGCCCGACCCTTCCCCCGGGAGGGCGTTCTGAAACGCTTGCAATGCGCTATTGGTTACGTAGGCAACATGATTGATGAACGGCTTCTTTTGGTGAGGTAGTGTTAAAGCATGTCGCTTGTGAACCAGCGGGTCGGCGCGGTTTGAATCCCACACAGGCGTGATCAATAAGCCCCACACGCGCAGATTGTTTCGACGTTGCATCTGTCGGGCCGCAAAAGATTTGACAGGGGCGGGGGACCGGGTACCATCGTGCTTAAAGACCCGATTTTGACCCAGTGTTTTCAAGAGGTTCCATATGCGTTTTTCCCTCTCCGCCGCTCTTCTCGCTGCCGTCATCGCGGCCCCGGCTGCCGCCCAAGGGCCGAAAATCTATGCGGTTCCGTCGCATGGTAATTATTGCCCGTCCGGGTTGCAGCCGATTACGATGAATGGGGTCATTTGCTGCGGCGAACCCAACCAAAGCCAGACATATCAACAGGTTATGCGCCATCCCGCGCCAAAGGTGCGCCCCAAGGTCCAGCACGTGCGCCACGCGCGCACCGTCGGCACCTGTCCCGAGGGCGTCAAGGGCTGTTACTAAGACCCTGCTTGATGTGGCGGCGTCCGCGCGCCGCCACGGATTTTTTGAAAGATGTATTGGTTTACAGTAGCTTGAGGTCTGTTGCCATCTCTCGTCCGTCGCGGCCTTCTTGCAGCTCGTAGCCGACTTTTTGATTGTCCGCGAGGCCTGTCAGCCCCGACCGTTCGACCGCCGAGATATGAACAAAAACATCCTTATCGCCTTGGTCTGGTTCGATAAAACCGTAGCCTTTGGTGGTGTTGAACCATTTCACGGTGCCTGTTGGCATGCCGTTTCTCCTTCTTCACTTCGCGTCCCCGGATGAATGCCGGGCCATCTGCTGCACTCTTCAAGTCCTTGATCCGCCCTAGGAAAATCCAAATCAGATCCAAGTTTGACCACTGCAACGCGAATAATGATTACACGGGTCATGTAAAAAGCAAGCAAAACCCCCGTGACGCGCAGCGCTCTGCCCGTTAATCAAGCACTCAAAAGGGGGGCGCCATGATTCTGTATGGTTTGAAAACCTGTGATACCTGCCGCAAGGCCTTGAAATCATTGCCGGATGCAAAGTTTGTCGATGTCCGTGCCGATGGCGTGCCACAAGATGTGTTAAATTCCGCGCATGGCCAGTTTGGGGCGTCGCTGCTGAATACGCGGTCCACCACGTGGCGTGGTCTGGATGCGCAGCAGCGCCAGCGTAACCCTTTGGACTTATTGGATGATCATCCCACCTTGATGAAGCGTCCGCTGATCGAATCGCACGGCCAGCTTTATTTGGGGTGGGGTAAGGATGTTCAGGCGGCGCTGCTTGGATAACACGCCGGCGATCCCTATGTCGGGCGTGTCGCACCTTAGGAGGTCTCATGCGTAACGCAGCACTGACCCTTGGCTTGATCGGTGGCTTGTTTGCTATGGTGATCGGATTTTTCAGCTTTGGCTATACGGAATTCATAAATGAATTCGGTGAGATAGAGGGCCTGGCTCAACAAGTGGACCGTGTCGGACTGATCCGCGCCGTCAGCTTTCTGGCCCCGCTTTTGGCCATCGCCGGGGCAGCCATGGCCAAGGTTCGCGCACTTTGGGGCGGTGTTTTGATGCTGATCTCGGCGGCGGCCATGCTTTATGCCTTTGATTTCGGCGTGTTCACCATGTTCCCCATTGGATTCACGGCGCTTGGTGGTCTGTTGGCGCTTGCGGCGGGGAAACCGGATGAGCCAAAGGCGCATTTTTGATCAACAGGCGATCCACCGATAGCGCGCCGGCACCTTTCACCATCGGAACCAGCAAAAGAAACACCCACAATGCGCGTTGATCAAGGATCAGCGCGTCGGGCACCTTGTCAAACCACGCGCCGACGGTGGCAGGCTCGGATATGGCGCCGTGCCCATACAGATCGGTCAGGGTTTGCACCACGACAAAGCCGATCATGCCTAGCGCGGCAAGGCGGGTCAGCAGACCAATTACGATCAACGCGGGCAAGATAAACTCGGCCCATGTGCCCGCCAACACGATCAGCGTGTGAAACAGGCTGAGTTGTGAGGGATCATACCCGGCCGCCTCCATCGCGCGGGGAAATATCTGCGCATAGGCCCCAGCGCTTGGGCTGAACAGGCCGAAAATACCATCGCCCAGTTTCGTCAGCCCCGAGACCCAGAAATAGGCCAAGAAAACAGCCGCAAAAATCGCCCGCGCGATCAGCGGCAGCAAGCCATCGGCGTGGCCCAGATAGGCAGACCATCTGTAATATGTGGATAGGATCGCGGTCATGGATTACTCCGTCGTGATGATGTCGGTGATGGCGTTTTGGTGCAGCAACACCGCCAGCATGGTTTGAAGGTCAAATTCGGAGTCCGCGTGTGTGGCGTTGTCCATAGCTGTGGCAAACGGGGTGTCGCTGCGCAGTGCCGCGATGAATGCCGCGCCGCCTGCGGGTAGAACGGTCAGCACCGGGTCAAACTCGGGCCGGGTGATCAGCACGTCTTGCGCGACTGCGGGCGGCTTGGGTGCGCCCTGTTCCGTGGCAAATCGCCAGATTGCATGCACGGGCCATGCGGACCTGATCACTTGCAGGGCCGGGGCCAGCGTCACGACAACACCGCCCAAGGCCTCGGGTGGGATGGTGGCAATCCGGTCGGGGGGAACGGGTGGCGCATCAGCGGCGTGGTAGGCTTCACGTTGCGCTTGCTCCAACCGGGCGACATCCGCCAGATAGCCGACATGGGTAAGCGGTTGAAACCCCTCCAGAAATGCAGGAAACGCCGCGCCGTAATGCATCAGCATCGGGGTGTCCGGCGGATGGGTGCGCAAAAACTGCCCGGCCACGGTTTTGAACCTGTCGTGTCCGATCAGGCTTTGCACTGCGGGAAAGCCAACCTCAAGCGCGTCGGTCAGGCTAGCGGCCACATTGTTGCGATACACATCGAAATGCCGCCCTGCGGGCTGCCCGACACCGTCGCTTAGCCCTTTGGGGGCAGGCTGTGCCGCGCCAAAAAGCGCGGCATGAAAACTGTCTTGGCTCACACGCATGCCGGCACCTTTGCCAAGGCATCCGCCGCGCGCCGCGCTTCGGCGGCCAACAGCGGCCAGTCGGGCACATTGGCATCCCATTCGATCAAAACAGGGCGCGGGCCGGTCTGCGCCAAGGTGTAATTCAGCAGCGCCCAGACCGGATCGGCCACCTCGCGTCCGTGGCTGTCAATCAGCAGGGGGGCGCCGTGCTCGTCGTGATCCTCGTCATGGCCGCCGAGATGAATTTCGCCAACGCGGTCCAATGGGAACGCATCAATGTAGGCGCGTGGATCAAGGCGCAGATTGGTGGCCGAGATAAACACATTGTTCACATCCAGCAGCAGCCCACAGCCGGTGCGCCGGGTTATTTCAGCCAAGAACTGGGTTTCCGAATAGGTGCTTTCGTCGAAGGTCAGATAACTTGAAGGGTTTTCTAAAAGTATAGCCCGGCCAAGTGTATTCTGGACCTCGTCGATATGATCGGCGACGCGCGTCAGCGTGGCGTCTGTATAGGGCAGGGGCAGAAGGTCGTTCAGGAAATGGCTGTCATGGGTGGACCATGCCAGGTGTTCGGAAAAGCTTGCCGGGTGCAGCCAACCACACAGCTTTTTGAGACGCGCCAAGTGATCGGGGTCAAGCCGCCCTTCGCCACCGATCGACAGGCCGACGCCATGCACCGATATGGCAAAGCGTTCGGCCAGATGGCGCAATTGCGCCAAGGGGCGTCCGCCGTCGCCCATGTAGTTTTCAGCGTGAACTTCCAGCCATTCGACCGGCTGCGCATTGGCCAGAATATCGCTGAAGTGCTGTGGCTTGTAGCCGACACCGGGCGCGGCGGGCAAATGTGATAACGGGCGGGACATATCCAGCATGACAGACCTCGGGACTTGGATGGGCAGGGAAACAGGGCGCGCGGTATCAGCCGCGCACCCTGATCGTGCTTAGGATGGCAGGTCGCGGCTCAACTCTTCGAGGCTGCCCTGACGCGCCGAGCCATCGGCCATATCGGGCAGGTCGATTTCGGCGCATGTGCCTTTGTCGACCAAGGTCCAGGCGTTGCCCTGATAATCCACGGTCGAGCTACCGGCACATGTTGTGCCAGCGCCGGCCTTGCAGTCGTTTTGACCAGCAAGCGACACGCCATAGCATTTTTCCTTGGCACCTTCGGCTGTGGCGATTGTGGCGTGTGTGCTCAGTGCTGCGGTCATGGCGCCAGCGATGGCAAGGGTCTTCATGGTGTTCGACATCGGGTGTCTCCCTCAACTTTTGAAATCACGTCGCGGCTATTGGCGACACGATCAAGGTAGTTGGGGAGACAGAACACGCGCTATTCACGAGACCGTCAGACACGCAGGCGTTAAAGCGCGTGAACTTTGTGAAAATGTCGCAAGACAAAGAAAATGAAGGGAAAATCGAAAAATTCGGGGCGGCGCATTTGGCTTTTCCATGCGCCGCCCCATCAAAAAAGGCCCGATTGTTACAACAAATCCGGCGGTGTGGCCTCGTGCGACAAGGCCGGGATAACATCGGCTAGCGCCTGCACGCTGGTCTGTTTTTCACCCAATCGGCGCAGGGATACGGTGTTTTCTTCGACCTCGCGCAGGCCACAGGCGAGGATCACTGGAACTTTGCCGACCGAATGTTCGCGGACTTTGTAGTTGATCTTTTCGTTGCGGATATCGGCCTCGGCCCGGACACCGGCGGCGCGTAGCTGTTCAACCACCTGATGCACATAATCGTTCGCTTCCGACACGATCGAGGCCACGACAACCTGACGCGGGGCCATCCAGAAGGGCAGTTTTCCAGCATGTTCTTCGATCAGGATGCCGATGAACCGCTCAAAGCTGCCCAATACGGCACGGTGCAGCATGACCGGCCGGTGCTTTGCGCCGTCCTCAGCGATATAGGTGGCGTCCAGCCGCTCGGGCAGGACAAAATCCACCTGCAAGGTGCCGCATTGCCAGTCACGGCCAATGGCGTCGGTCAGAACAAACTCCAGCTTGGGGCCATAAAAAGCGCCTTCGCCGGGGTTTAGATCAAACGCGCAGCCTGCGGCCTCGGTCGCCGATTTCAGGGCCTCTTCAGATTTGTCCCAAACCTCGTCACTGCCGGCGCGCTTTTCTGGCCGGTCAGAGAATTTGACCGCAAATTTTTCGAACCCCAAGTCGCGGTAGATTTCCGACAGGAAGCCGATGAATTTTTCCGTTTCGGCGCCGATCTGATCCTCGCGGCAGAAAACATGCGCGTCGTCTTGGGTAAAGCCGCGCACGCGCATGATACCGTGCAGTGCGCCCGACGGCTCGTAACGGTTGCAGCTGCCGAATTCGGCCATACGCAAGGGCAGGTCGCGATAGGATTTCAGACCCTGATTGAAAATCTGCACGTGGCACGGGCAGTTCATGGGTTTCAGTGCGTTCA
>DATFJQ010000162.1:0-9571 GCA_035269125.1 Roseovarius sp. | reverse complement strand
GGCGCGTCTGTTGATGGTGGAACCCATCGTTTTTGGACGTGCCGCCATGGGCGAGATCCTGACCGAAGGCCATTTCCGCGACCGGATCGAGGTCACCCGCGCGGGTCAACCGCTTTATCGCGATGCGCTGCGTTTGGAAGGTGATATCGCCGCGAAACTGGCACGCGTGGGAACCGCCCAAGGGGCTGCCGCAATGGCCAGCGGGCTGTACGTCGCCTCCAATGCCGAAGCAGTGCTTGACGCTGTACGCCAACATCTTGGCGATTTGGGCGGTGCCAGCCTTCTGCAACCCGATGTCCTCGCCCTGCGCCTGATCGCGCCTGACAGTCATATCCTGCGCCAGCATCTTCTTCCGGTGCTCGACCTGCTTAGCCAATCCACCCTTCCCATCTCTTGGAGATTGTGACCGATGAACCTCAGCCCACGAGAGAAAGACAAGCTTCTTGTAGCCATGGCCGCCGAGGTCGCCCGAAAGCGCCTGTCGCGCGGCGTGCGCCTGAACCACCCCGAAGCGATCGCCCTGATAACCGATGCGGTGGTCGAGGGCGCACGCGATGGCAGGTCCGTTGCAGATATGATGCAGGCCGGGGCGCAGGTGATCACGCGCGAGCAGTGCATGGAGGGCGTGCCCGAGATGATCCACGAAGTGCAGGTCGAGGCCACCTTTCCCGACGGCACCAAGCTTGTCACCGTCCACAACCCGATCCGATAGGAGATAGACATGAGATATGCGCTTCCATTTCTCTTAATGACCAGTCCAGCCTTGGCGCATGACGGTATCCACGCCCACCCCCATGGGGCCGAGGGTTGGATCGCTGGCCTTGCACTTTTGGTCATCGCCGCCGCTGGCGTGGTTGCCATCAAGGTGCGCAAATGATCCCCGGTGAGGTGATCGCGGCGGAAGGTGAGTTGACCCTCAATGCAGGGGCCGAGGCAACCACCCTCAGGGTTGCCAACACAGGCGATCGCCCCGTTCAGGTGGGCAGTCACTACCATTTCGCCGAGGCCAATCCAGCCTTGGAATTTGACCGTGATGCGGCACGGGGGCGGCGCTTGGATATCGCCGCGGGCACCGCTGTGCGGTTCGAGCCGGGGCAGCGGCGCGAGGTGCATTTGATCCCGATCTCGGGCGCGCGGCGCATTTACGGATTCAATCAACAGGTGATGGGGGCACTCTGATCATGCCAGCCAAGATCAAACGGTCCGACTATGCCGCGATGTTCGGCCCCACGGTGGGCGACAAGCTGCGGCTTGCCGATACCGATCTGATTATAGAGGTCGAACGCGACCTGACCGGCCCTTATGGCGAGGAGGTCAAGTTTGGCGGCGGCAAAGTGATCCGCGACGGGATGGGGCAATCTCAGGTCACCCGCGCCGAGGGCGCGGTGGATACCGTCATTACCAACGCGCTGATCGTCGATCATACCGGCATACTCAAGGCTGATGTGGGCCTCAAGGACGGGCGCATTCACAAGATCGGCAAAGCGGGCAACCCCGATACGCAACCCGGTGTCGATATCATCATCGGCCCCGGCACCGAGGTGATCGCCGGCGAGGGCCGGATTCTCACCGCCGGGGGCTTTGACAGCCATATTCATTTCATCTGCCCCCAGCAGATCGAGGATGCGTTGCATTCGGGCCTGACCACCATGCTGGGCGGCGGCACCGGCCCCGCGCATGGCACGCTGGCCACAACCTGCACACCCGGCCCGTGGCATATCGGGCGCATGCTACAGGCGGCGGATGCCTTCCCGATGAATCTTGCCTTTGCGGGTAAGGGCAACGCCTCCCTCCCCGCCGCGGTTGAGGAACAGGTGAACGCGGGCGCCTGCGCGCTCAAGCTGCACGAGGATTGGGGCACAACGCCCGGCGCGATTGATTGCTGCCTGTCGGTGGCCGATGCCATGGACGTGCAGGTGATGATCCATACCGATACCCTGAATGAAAGCGGGTTCGTGGAACACACCGTCGCCGCCATGAAGGGCCGCACCATCCATGCCTTCCACACCGAGGGCGCGGGCGGTGGCCATGCGCCGGATATCATCAAAATCTGTGGCGAAGAGCACGTGCTGCCCTCCTCCACCAACCCTACCCGCCCCTTCACGGTCAACACGCTGGAAGAGCATCTTGATATGCTCATGGTCTGCCACCACCTCGACAAGTCGATCCCCGAGGATGTGGCCTTTGCCGAAAGCCGCATCCGGCGCGAAACCATCGCCGCCGAAGACATCCTGCACGACATGGGTGCGTTTTCGATCATCGCGTCGGACAGTCAGGCCATGGGCCGGGTGGGCGAGGTGCTGATCCGCACATGGCAGACCGCCGACAAGATGAAAAAACAGCGCGGGCGACTGCCCGAAGAAACCGGCGACAATGACAATTTCCGCGTCCGCCGCTATATCGCGAAATACACGATCAATCCGGCGATTGCCCATGGCATCGCTCATGAGATCGGCAGCATCGAGGAAGGCAAACGCGCCGATCTGGTGCTTTGGAATCCGGCGTTCTTCGGCGTGAAGCCCGAAATGGTCCTATTGGGCGGGACAATTGCCTGTGCGCAGATGGGCGACCCGAACGCGTCTATCCCGACACCGCAGCCGGTCTATAGCCGTCCGATGTTCGGGGCCTACGGCAGATCGGTGGAAAACTCGGCCGTGTGCTTTGTGTCTGAGGCGGCGCAGGCCAACGGCATCGGCGACGCACTTGGGCTGGCCAAAAAGACTTTGGCAGTCAAAAACACCCGCGCCATCGGCAAAAAGGATCTGATCCTGAACAACGCCACCCCCGAGGTCGAGGTGAACCCCGAAACCTACGAGGTGCGCGCGGATGGCGAATTGCTGACCTGCCAACCCGCCGAAACCCTGCCTATGGCGCAACGCTATTTCCTGTTCTGAGGCCTTCCTGATGACCAAGCTGCCCATCGCGCAAACCCTGCACCGCAAAGGAGAATGGACCGGCCCGGCCCAAACCTGCACGCTTGACTACGAGACGCGCTTTCTGCGCCGCAAACGCCTGACCACCGATAATGGTCAGGGTTTTGTCGTCGATCTGGCGCACACCACTTCGTTGGATCACGGTGATGCCTTGGAAACCGAGGCGGGCGCGCGGGTAATGATCTGTGCCGCAGTCGAAGATGTGCTGATTGTCACGGGCGACAACCTCGCGCGTTTGGCATGGCATATCGGCAACCGGCACACCCCTTGCCAAGTCGAAGACGACAGGCTGCTGATCCAGAATGATCCGGTGATTGCGCATATGCTCAAGCTTCTGGGCGCAAGTTTGACCGAGGCCAAGCTGCCATTTACCCCCGAAGGTGGGGCCTATGGCCATGGCCGAACCCATGCGCATGAACACGGGGCCAGCGCCCATGCCCACTGATCCAAGGCTGTTGATCCTGACGCAATGGCTGTCGCCCGCCTATCCAACGGGGGCGTTTGCGTGGTCACATGGGCTTGAGGCCGCCATCCACGCCGAATGGGTCCGTGATGCGCAATCGCTGCAAGACTGGCTGGAAGATCTTCTGACCGATGGCTCTGGCCGGTCCGACGCCATCTTCATCGCCCTTGCCGAAACCTGCGGAACGCCCAAGGCGCTGCGCGCGCTGGATCAAACCGCGCGCGCTTTTTGCCCGTCGTCCGAGCGCGTGAAAGAAAGCGAACGCCAAGGCGCCGCCTTTGCGCGTGTCACGCGCGAGGTCTGGGCGCTGGACCTGCCCGATTGCCTTCTGCCTGTCGCTGTTGGGCGCGCGGCGCATCTGGTGTCCCTTCCCGTGCCTGAGGTCACAGCGCTTTACCTGCAAAATTTTGCATCAAATCTGATCGCCGCCGCGCAACGCCTGATGCCGCTTGGTCAAACCGATGCACAGGCCGTCCTTGCCCGACTGGCCCCGCTTTGCGCCTCTGTTGCGGCCAAGACCGAAAGCGCCAGCGAGGATGATCTTTGCTCAAGTTGCTTCTTGTCTGACATCGCGGCGATGAAACATGAAACACAAGAACCAAGGCTTTTCCAATCATGACCCAAATGAACGGCCCTCTGCGTATCGGTATCGGAGGCCCGGTCGGCGCCGGGAAAACCACGCTCACCGCCCGGTTGGCCGAACGGCTGAAAAATGATTTCTCCATCGGGGTCATCACCAACGACATCTACACGCAGGAAGACGCAGAGGCCCTGATGCGGATGCAGATTTTGCCCTCGGACCGGGTGATCGGGGTCGAAACCGGCGGCTGCCCGCATACAGCGATCCGCGAGGATGCCAGTATCAACCTTGCCGCCGTGGCCGAGATGCAATCCCGCCATGCGGAACTTGATATCGTGTTGATCGAATCTGGTGGCGATAACCTTTCGGCCACGTTCAGCCCGGAACTGGCAGACCTGACGATCTATGTGATCGACGTTGCCGCGGGCGAGGAAATACCACGCAAAGGTGGCCCGGCCATCACCCGGTCGGATATCCTTGTGATCAACAAAGCCGACCTTGCGCCCCATGTCGGGGCCTCCCTTGACGTCATGCAGCGCGATGCCGCCCGCATGCGTGGGGGGCGACCATTCGTCATCGCCAGCCTCAAGCATAGGCGCGGCGACACCGAGGTTATTGATTTGATCCGTGAAAATGCGGGCCTGTGATCGACGCGCCGCAATTTGTGTTGCCGGTGACCGGGGGCGGCAAGGGAAAGTTCGTTCATGCAGAAACTGCACCGGAAAAGCGGAATACCAGTGCGTGATGCCTTAAGTTTGAGCATTCCAGAGAATTCTCGGCCGTAAGTGAAGCTGCGCGCTGGCTTTCCCCGGCCTTGCCGATACCCAATCAAGTCTAAAGCAAAAAGGAGCACCCATGGAGAAATCGCCGATCTTCGATGAAATGTGGGGACGCGAAGAGCGGCTAAGAGCGCCATACCAGCGATTTCACGACTGGTTCGATGGGGAAGATTCAAGGCGATTGTGGGCAAAACAACGCGAAGCCGAAGAGCTGTTTCGGCTGACTGGCATCACATTCAATGTTTACGGTCGAGCCGAAGCCGACGAACGGTTGATCCCGTTCGATATCATCCCGCGGATCATTTCCGATCGCGAATGGTCCCGCGTGACCAGAGGAATCGAACAGCGTATCCGTGCAATCAACGCCTTCCTGCACGACATCTATCATGGGCAGGAGATCCTCAAGGCTGGTCGCATTCCGCGCGAGATGATCAGCACGAACAGCGCCTTTGAACCTCGTATGCTTGGCGTAACGCCGCCGGGGGGGATTTATACCCATATTGTTGGAATCGACCTTGTTCGCACCGGCCCGGACGAATTTTTCGTCCTTGAGGACAATGCCCGCACTCCGAGCGGAGTGAGCTACATGCTGGAAAACCGCGAGACCATGTTGCAGATGTTCCCCGAGTTGTTCTCGCAGAACCGCGTCAGGGACGTGCAAAGTTATCCGACCGACCTGCGCCAATCTCTGGCCGACTGCGCGCCAGCTAAAACCGAGGGAACACCGGTCGTCGCCGTGCTGACGCCGGGCATCTACAATTCGGCCTACTTCGAGCATGCTTTTCTTGCCGATCAGATGAGTGTCGAACTGGTCGAAGGTCATGACCTGCGCGTCGTGGATGGCCGTGTGGCGATGCGCACGATCCACGGCTACAAACCCATTGACGTGCTGTATCGCCGCGTGGACGACGATTTCCTTGATCCGTTGAACTTTAACCTCGACAGCCAGCTTGGCATACCCGGTATCATGGATGTCTATCGCGCCGGTGGTATCTCGATCGCCAATGCGCCCGGCACGGGGATCGCCGACGACAAGGCCATCTACAGCTACATGCCCGACATCGTGGAATTTTATACCGGTGAACGCCCAATACTGCGAAATGTGCCGACATGGAGGTGTTCCGAGCCTGACCAACTCAGCTATGTATTGGACAACCTAAAGGATCTGGTTGTCAAAGAGGTGCACGGCTCGGGCGGCTATGGCATGCTGATCGGGCCCGCCGCGACCAAGAAAGAGCTGGCGGCCTTCCGTCGCAAGCTGAAGGCCCGGCCCGGGCACTACATCGCACAGCCGACGCTTAGTCTGTCCACCGTTCCGATCTTTGCGCAAAAGGGATTGTCCCCGCGACACGTGGACCTGCGGCCCTTCGGATTGGTCAGCCCTGGGCGGATAAAGGTCACTCCTGGGGGGTTGACGCGTGTTGCGCTCAAGAAAGGGTCTTTGGTGGTTAACTCCAGCCAAGGCGGCGGCACCAAGGATACCTGGATTCTGGAGGATTGACGTGATGCTCGGCAAGACTGCCAATGGCCTCTACTGGATGTATCGATTGCTTGAGCGGGCTGAGAACACATCGCGCCTGATCGAAACCGGTCAGCGCATCGCCCTCACGAGTCTTGACTCGGGTGAGGAGGAATGGCGGTCGGTGCTGCAATCGGCGGGCAGCCTGGGCCAGTTCGAAATAAACCGGGACGAGTTGACAAAGGACAATGCCATCGACTGGCTGTTGCGCGACCGTGCCAACCCGTCCTCGGTACTTTCCTGCATTGAAACCGCGCGGCAGAACGCCCGGCTGGTTCGAACGGCGTTAACCAACGAAGTATGGGAAGCGACCAACGCAGCCTACATGAGCGCGCGGCAGATGCTGGCGCGCAAAGTGGCCGAGCGCGATCTGCCAGGGGTGCTGGGCGCCATGCGCCAAAGCACGTCACTGGTTCGGGGGATGACGCACGGCACGATGCTGCGCAATAACATCTACAACTTTACACGGTTGGGGACTTTTATCGAACGGGCCGACTGTACCGCGCGGATAATGGACGTAAAATACTACGTCTTGCTGCCGTCGGCCAGCGCGGTGGGAACCTCGCTTGACAACGTCCAATGGGAAACAATCCTACGCTCGGTTTCGGCGCGCGGTGGGTTCCGAATGGAATACGGTGCCGGCGCGGGTCGGCGCGAGATCGCCCAATTCCTGATCCTAGACAAGCGCATGCCCCGATCTCTGGCATTTTGCGTGGGCAAGCTGAGCGACAACCTGCGATACCTACAGAGTGGGATGATGCATCCGGGCCCGGCACAGTTGAAGGCCCAGACTATAGAGCGGACCTACCTGAGCCACGACGTCGATGCCGTCTTTGATTTCGGACTGCACGAATATATCGGGACTTTCCTTCGGTTGCTGGCAGAGCTTTCCGGGCAGATAGAAACCGATTTTAGATTCTACGAGTAGACAATGCGCCTCATCATTCGCCACAAGACAACATACCACTTCGAAACTCCGGTGAAATACGGATTGCAACAGCTGCGAAAGACACCAAAATCTTCGCATCAGCAAACCGTTCTGTCCTGGCGCACAGATGTAAGCGGGGGCCAGCGTGAGTTGGGCTATGAGGACGAGCACAACAATACAGTTGAGTTGATCAGCTACGACAGTGAAGCGAAGCCTTTGATTCTTGTCAGCGAGGGTGAGGTTGAGCTGTTGGCAAATGACGGCATCGTCGGGCACCATCGTGGCACTGCACCGCTTTGGCTGTATCAACAGAGCACCGTACGCACGAAGGCAGGCGATGGTGTCCGCAGCATATTAAGTGACACGCCCAGTGCGGAGCCATTGGAGCAGCTACACAAGCTTGCAGATATCATCCGCAACAGGGTTGCCTTTCAGGTCGGCGCGTCAGAGCCGGATTGGGGTGCAGAAGAAGCCATCGCCAAGGGTCAGGGGGTTTGCCAGGATCATACGCACATCTTCCTGAGCTGTGCGCGACGGTTGGGGTATCCGGCCCGCTATGTCTCGGGATACTTGATGTTGAATGACCGGACGGCGCAAGACGCCATGCATGCCTGGGCCGAAGCACATATTGACGGCCTTGGCTGGGTCGGTTTCGACGTGTCGAACGGTATTTCACCTGATACACGTTACGTGCGCGTGGCGACGGGGCGCGATTATGCCGAGGCTGCTCCGGTTTCGGGGAGCCGTGTCGGCGGTGAGGGCGAGACCCTGTTGGTTGCGATAGACGTGGTTCAGCAGTAGGAAAAATCCGATGACGTATTGCGTTGGTATGATGCTTGACCGGGGGCTTGTCTGCATGTCCGACACCCGCACGAATGCCGGGTTGGATAACATCTCGACCTTTCGCAAGATGGCGATTTGGGAAAGCGCTGGTGAGAGGTCGATCACCCTGATGGCGGCCGGAAACCTGGCGACCACTCAGGCCGTCGTCAGCCTCTTGGACGAGCGCAACAAGTCTGCAGATGAGCCCATGCCATCACTGCTTGGGGCTGCATCCATGTTCCAGGCCGCACGCATGGTGGCCGAAACCCTGCGCGAGGTGATCGCGAACCACGCGGATGTCGGCCAACGCGCCGACAGCACCTTCAATGCCACCCTCGTGCTTGGCGGGCAGATAAAAGGCGGGCCGCACCGGCTATTCATGATTTACCCCGAGGGGAACTTCATCGAAGCAGATCAGGACACGCCATTTTTCCAAATCGGGGAAACCAAGTATGGCCGCCCCATTCTTGTGCGGGCCTACGATCCTGCAATGAGTTTCGCGGAAGCGATAAAACTGTTGCTGGTCAGCTTCGACTCCACGCTCAAGGCAAACCTGACCGTCGGAGCGCCCTTTGACTTTCACTGCTATGAAAAGGATAGCCTGACAACTGGCCGGACCGGGCGAATTGCGAGCGATGATCCTTATTTCCAAGGGATTTCGCAGGGTTGGGGTCAAGCGTTGCGAGAGGCCCTGGACATGCTGCCTGCGTTCCATCTCGACCCCGGGCAATGACCAATTGTCTGCGGCGAAAGTCCTAATGAAGGGCAGCGTAGCCAATTTGAAGACAAGCGTTATAGGGTGGTGAATCGCTCCGGGTTTGTCGGAGGCCATCAACTTAGGTAAGAATGATGGTTTTGGAGAACGTGAGGAGGATTAGAAAACAGTCTGGGGGACTGTTTTCCCGACGTAAAACAGCCGCATTGTCATGACAATTACCTTTACCGCTCATCGAGACCTGGAAGCCATGCTGGCGCAGGATCTTCTGGTAGTGAGCCATTGAAGGCGCCATTGGTCCAAGGATAATGGCGAGTGCCAGATACCGCCACCTCGGGCGACAAGCAAACGCGACTGGACCACATTCAGAAGATTGAAAGCACATGGCACAAAACACGCGCTCTCATTTTGGAACAAATTTGATTGATCTGATCCGCGCACACTAACGCCCTGATATCTGCGGCTTTCGGCTTGAGTGTTCCGCAGGTTGAAAACGCGCCATCACGTAAAAGCATCAATGATTTCGAAGGCGCGTTCATCATATCGGGGAAATCAGGCAGGCTACGGGCCAAAATCTACACGGAGCACGCAAGCGATGACTACCCCTTGGCCGCGTTCAATCGGGTCAGCACCGCTTTGGCCGCGCGCAAGCCCGGGGCCTCGCCACCACGGCCCAGCCTGTCCATCGTCAGGTCCATCGCTTGTAGCTGTGGGCTGGGGTTGTCCATCACCGCACGCATGGCCGGCGCAATCAACTCGGGGCGGCAATCTTTGCCGATGAATTCAGGGATCACCCGCGTCTCCGAGACCAGATTGACCAATGTCAGCGTGT
>DATFJQ010000161.1:0-14582 GCA_035269125.1 Roseovarius sp. | reverse complement strand
TCCTTGATCAGATCGCCCATCACAACCCGGCGATACAGCCATAGCGCATAAGCCGCCGACAGGATCACGCCACTGGCGGCCACCGCGGCCACCCATGTATTGGCCTGGAATATGCCGATCAGCGTCAGGAACTCGCCGATGAAGCCACTGGTGCCCGGCAGGCCGACATTGGCCATGGTGAACAGCATGAAGATCAGCGCATAGGCCGGCATCCGGTTGACCAGCCCGCCATAGGCGTCGATCTCTCGCGTGTGCATCCGGTCATAGATCACCCCGACACACAGGAACAGCGCCCCCGAGATGAAACCGTGGCTGATCATCTGGAAGATCGCACCATCGATGCCCTGCTGGTTGGCGGCGAAAATCCCCATGGTGACGTACCCCATATGCGCAACTGAGGAATAGGCGATCAGCTTCTTCATGTCCTCCTGCGCCAGCGCCACCAGCGAGGTGTAGATGATGGCGATGGCCGACATCCACAGGATCAGCGGCGTCAGCACCTCGGCCCCCACCGGGAACATCGGCAGGCTGAACCGCAAGAAGCCATAGCCGCCCATCTTAAGCAAGATCGCCGCCAGCACGACCGAGCCTGCCGTAGGCGCCTGCACGTGCGCATCCGGCAGCCATGTGTGGACCGGCCACATCGGCATTTTCACCGCAAAGCTGGCAAAGAACGCAATGAACATCAGCGTTTGCATGCCGCCCACGATATGGATGCCCAAAATGCTAAAGCTTTCAGATCCAAACTGATGGCTCAGCAAAGTGACGATATCGGTGGTGCCTGCGTCCGAGAACATGGCCACCATCGCCACAAGCATCAGCACCGACCCAAGGAAAGTGTACAGGAAGAACTTGAAGCTGGCGTAGATCCGTTCCTTGCCGCCCCAAATCCCGATGATCAGGAACATCGGGATCAGGCCCGCCTCGAAGAACAGATAGAACAGAACCAGGTCAAGCGCCATGAACACGCCCAGCATAAGCGTTTCAAGGATCAGGAACGCGATCATGTATTCCTTGACCCGCTTGGTCACGTTCCACGACGCGGCAATGGTCAGCGGCATCATGAAGGTGGTCAACAGGACGAACAGAACGCTGATCCCGTCAACGCCCATCTTGTATTCCAGACCCAGAAGCCACTGATGCTCTTCAACGAACTGAAAGCCCGTGTCGCTTGGGTCAAAGCCAGCCAGAATGAACAGCGACACGACAAAGGTCAGTGTGGTCGCGATCAGGGCAACCCACTTGGCGTTGCGCTGTGCGGCGGCATCCTCTCCGCGCAAGAAAATCGCAAGGATCGCTGCGGCAATGGCGGGGATGAATGTTGTGATGGAAAGAAGGTTATCCATTATTCCGCCCCTCCGGTCAGCGACATCCACGTGACCAGAACCGCAATTCCGATCACCATCGCAAAGGCATAGGTAAACATGTAGCCAGACTGCGCACGGCCAGCCAGACGGGTGAAGAACGGCACGATCCCCATGGCCACGCCATTGATTGATCCGTCGATCACATCACCGTCGCCGCGTTTCCAGAAAAACTGCCCAAGTGCGCGGGCGGGGCGCACGATGAGGAAATCGTAGATCTCGTCAAAGTACCATTTGTTCAGCAAGAACAGATACAGCGGGCGTTGGTTCTCGGCCAGCCGCTTGGGCAAGCTGGGGTTCACGATATAGAACCAGTAGGCCACGATCAGGCCAAGCACCATTGCGATAAACGGCGAAAGCTTGACCCACGTCGGCACGTAATGCGCCTCGTGCAGCACGGTGTTTTCTGGCGCAATGTAAATCGCCGCCTCACCCGGTGCGCTGTCCATGACATAGTGCAATTCCGAGGCTTTCGGGCTGCGCTCGGCGACGGCCTCGACCAGTTCCTGCGCAGGCTCCCCATAGGCGCCGCCAAAGAATTTTACCACCTCGTTGGTCTTGCCAAAGAAGCTGCCATACCAGATCGCCCCGGCAAAGATCGCCCCCAAGGCCAGAACACCAAGCGGGATCAGCATGACCATGGGGCTTTCATGGGCGTGTTTATGAGTGTGCTTATCGCCGCGCGGCTTGCCCCAGAAGGTCAAGAACATAAGCCGCCAGCTGTAAAAGCTGGTGAACAATGCCGCGATCACCAGCATCCAGAAGGCATAACCGCCGGCGGTGCCCGCATAAGCGCTTTCGATCACCGCATCTTTTGATGCAAAGCCTGCAAAGCCGATCCAGCCGGTCAGCGGGATACCCACCCCGGTAATCGCCAGCGTGCCGATCAGCATGGCCATGAAAGTGATGGGCATCTTTTTACGCAGGCCGCCATAGTTGCGCATGTCCTGCTCGTGATGCATCCCATGGATCACTGACCCGGCCCCAAGGAACAACATCGCCTTGAAGAAAGCGTGGGTGAACAAGTGGAACATCGCCACGCTGTAGACCCCCAGACCGGCCGCTACGAACATGTAGCCAAGCTGCGAACATGTGGAATAGGCGATCACGCGTTTGATGTCGTTTTGCACCAAGCCCACGGTGGCGGCGAAAAACGCCGTGGTCGCCCCGATGAAGGTGACAAACATCATCGCCTCGGGGGCAAACTCCATGATCGGTGACATCCGGCACACAAGGAACACACCTGCCGTCACCATGGTGGCCGCGTGGATCAGGGCCGACACCGGGGTCGGGCCTTCCATCGCGTCCGGCAGCCATGTGTGCAGGAACAACTGCGCCGATTTGCCCATTGCCCCGACAAACAGCAATAAGGCGATCAGGTTGGCCGCGTTCCAGTCGGTCCACAGAAAGCTTATCTGCGTTTCGGCCAACTCGGGCGCGGCTGCAAAAATATCGTCGAACCGGATCGAGTCGGTCAGGAAATACAGCGCCATGATCCCAAGCGCGAAACCAAAGTCGCCCACCCGGTTGACCACGAACGCCTTGATCGACGCGGAATTGGCGCTTGGCTTGCGGAAGTAGAACCCGATCAGAAGGTATGAGGCAAGACCGACCCCCTCCCAGCCAAAGAACATCTGGGCAAGGTTGTCGGCGGTGACCAGCATCAACATCGCGAAGGTAAACAGCGACAGATACGCGAAAAAGCGCGGTCTGTAGCTTTCGTTTTCGCGGAAGTTTTCGTCATGGGCCATATAGCCCATCGAATACAGATGCACGAGCGCCGACACCGTGGTGACGACGATCAGCATGATCGCGGTCAGGCGGTCCAGACGAATGGACCACGCGGTATTCAGCGTGCCGGATTCGATCCAATCCAGAATGTGAACGATATGGGTTTCCCCGTCATGTCCAAGGAATACGATCCACGACAAGAGACAGGACAGAAACAACAGGCCGGTCGCAACCCATTGCGCGCCCATGTCGCCGATGATCCGCCAGCCAAACCCGGCGATGATGGCCCCGATGAGAGGCGCGAAAAGAATGGTCAACTCCATCGGATCAGCCTTTCATCACATTGACGTCTTCCACGGCGATGGTGCCGCGGTTGCGGAAGAAACAGACAAGAATGGCCAGCCCGATCGCCGCCTCGGCCGCAGCGACCGTCAAGACGAACAGGGTGAACACCTGCCCCACCAGATCGCCCAGAAAGGACGAAAACGCGACAAGGTTGATGTTGACCGAGAGCAGCATCAGTTCAATCGACATCAGCAGGATGATGACGTTCTTCCGGTTCAGGAAGAGGCCAAAAATCCCGATGACGAACAGCGCGGCCGCCACCGTCAGGTAATGTTCAAGTCCAATCATGCGTGTCCCTCCGGGCTATGCCCGTCCGTCTTGTCATTCGTGTCATCTCGGGTTTCTCCCGAGATTTGGTTCTTTTCGTGCTGCGCTTGAAAGATCGCACAGACAAGGCGCGGGCTTACAGCCCTTGCCCCGGTTTCACATCCTTCAATTCCATCGCCTTGGCCGGATCGCGATACATCTGCGCCAGCACATCTTGGCGCTTGATATCGGTGCGGTGCCGCAAGGTCAGAACAATCGCCCCGATCATCGCCACCAGCAGGATCAGGCCCGATGTCTGGAACAAAAGGAAATAGGTGTCGTAAATCAGCAGGCCCAAGGCGGCGGTGTTTTCAACACCTTCAGGTGTCACAGCCGTCCGGGCTGCCTCGGCGCCGTCGGCCATTTGCCAGTTGCCGAAGGCCAAGCCGAATTGCATCAGCAAGATCACACCGATCAACAGCGCAAGCGGCATGTATTTCGCCATCTCGGCCTTCAGTTCCGCAAAGTCCACATCCAGCATCATGACCACGAACAAGAAAAGCACCGCGACCGCGCCGACGTAGACGATGATCAGCAACATCGCCACGAATTCCGCCCCAAGCAGCACGAACAAGCCCGCCGCGCTGATAAAGGCCAAGATCAGCCACAGCACGGAATGCACCGGGTTACGGCTGATCACGGTGAACAAGCCTCCGGCCAGAACCGAAACCGCAAACAGATAGAATGACATCACCGCAATGCTCATGTCTGGGTATCCTTTTCGTCGCTCTCGTCCAGCACCTCTTGGGCGAAATCCATCGCGCGCTGCATGGACGGAATGCCGGCGAACATCGCCATTTGGGCGATTGTCTCGGCGATTTCCTCTTTCGTGGCCCCGGCTTCAAGCGCATGGCGCACGGTCATTCGAATTTGCGTATCGCTTTGCGCGCCCAGCATCGTCAGCCCCGCCAAGGTCAGCAAAAGACGGGTTTTGGCGTCCAGCCCGGTTTTGCTCATGCCCCTGCCAAAGGTCATCTCCATGACGTCCTTAGGCATGGTCGGCCACAGCTTTTCCATTCCCTTGGGCGAGAACGTCTCAAGCGCAGGATTCATGGCTTTTGCCATTTCCTGTGCCTGCGCCATCATGGCCGCAAAAGGGTTGCTTGGATCGGTCATCTGTACGGTGCGTCCAGTTCAAGGTTGCGGGCAATCTCGGCTTCCCACCGGTCGCCGTTCTCAAGCAGTTTGGCCTTGTCGTAAAACAGCTCTTCGCGGGTTTCGGTGGCGAACTCGAAATTCGGCCCCTCGACAATCGCATCCACCGGGCAGGCCTCTTGGCAGAAGCCGCAATAGATACACTTGGTCATGTCGATGTCATAGCGCGTTGTGCGACGGCTGCCGTCATCGCGTGGCTCGGCATCAATCGTAATGGCCTGCGCCGGGCAGATCGCCTCGCACAGTTTGCATGCGATGCAGCGTTCTTCGCCGTTAGGGTAACGGCGCAACGCGTGTTCCCCCCGAAAACGCGGGCTCAGCGGGCCTTTTTCGTGCGGATAGTTCAGCGTGGCCTTCGGGGCAAAGAAATACTTCAAGCCCAGCCGGAAGCCGTTAAAGAAATCCTTGAGCAGGAAATACCCTGCCGCGCGTCCATAATCGATCTGCGTCATGGTTTAACCTCCGATAGCCCAACGGGCCCACATGCCGCCAAGCACTTCGAACTTGGCAAGGAACGACACGATCACCACCCATCCCAACGACAGCGGCAGGAACACCTTCCAGCCGATGCGCATCAACTGATCATAGCGATAGCGCGGGGTAATGGCCTTCACCATCGCAATCAGGAAGAAGAAGAAGGCCATTTTGGCAATCATCCAAACAACCCCATCGGGCAGGCCCGGGATCGGCGACAGCCAGCCGCCGAAGAACAGCAGCGATGTCAGCGCGCACATCAGGAAGATGGCGATATATTCACCCGCCATGAAAAGCAGGAAGGGCGTTGCGGAATATTCCACCTGATAGCCTGCCACCAGTTCTGATTCCGCCTCGGGCAGATCGAACGGCGGGCGGTTGGTTTCCGCCAAGGCCGAGATGAAGAACAAGAACACCATTGGCAGATGCGGCAGCCAATACCAGCCAAAGAAGCCATAGGCGGTATCCTGCGCCGCGACGATTGCGCCAAAATTCATCGACCCGGTCGAGATGATGATGCCGACAATGATCAGGCCGATGCTAACCTCATACGATATCATCTGAGCGGCCGACCGCAGCGAGCCAAGGAACGGGTATTTCGAGTTCGACGCCCAGCCCCCCATGATCACGCCATAGACCTCTAACGAGGATACCGCGAAGACAAACAGGATCGCCACGTTGATATCACTCAGCACCCAGCCATCGTTGAGCGGAATCACCGCCCAAGCCAGAATGGCCAGCACAAAACTGGTCAGCGGGGCCAGCATGAACACGGCCTTGTCAGCCCCGGCGGGCACAACCACCTCTTTGACGACATACTTCAGCGCGTCGGCCACCGACTGCAACAGCCCGAAGGTGCCCACCACATTGGGCCCACGGCGCATTTGCACTGCCGCCCAGATTTTCCGGTCGCCATAGACCAGAAACAGCAGCGAGATCATGACAAAGCCCACCACCGCAAGACATTGCGCCACGATGATCACCGCGATCCCAAGCGGGGTTGTAAAGAATTCAGCCATCAGGTCCTCACACCATCGGTATTCCGTTTTCCGCGCAATCGGCGGCGACGACTTCTGCGTCGAGTGTCTTCAATCCTCGGGGCAGAGCCGGCGAGATCGTATAAACCGCATCGCCGCTCCAGATGCCACCCGCTTCGTCGACATTTGTGCGCAAATGCCGGGCAAATCCGTAACCACGGATCAAGACATATTGCGCAGCGGCGCATTCTGCGTATCGGCTGACGTCCTCGGCGTTGCGCGCACCGCGCATCGACACCCGAAAACTGACCAGCTCATTGTCCAAAAGCCGCGTCTCGACGCCTTGGTAATCGGGCGCAAAACGGCTGACGCTGTTCGCATCCGCGTTTTCGCAGCCCGATACCGCACCTGCAAACGCAAGTGCAATTGGCGATATGAGGGCGGCGTGCCGCATCACTCGGCCGCAACCGGTGTGTCTTGGCGAGCCTTGGCATTGGCGCTTAGCTCGGCCATCAATTCGCTGGCGCGAGCAATCGGATTCGTCAGATAGAAATCCTCAAGGCTCAGGCGGAAATCGGCCTTGCCAAGTTTCCCCTCGGGCAACGGCTGAGCTTCGTTCGCGATCACCTGATCAACCTGCGCCAAATGCGGCACCTCGGCGACCAAGGCCTTGCGCAGTTGAATCAAGCTGTCAAACGGCAAGGCTTGCCCCATCTCGCCCGACACCGCGCGCAAGATGGCCCAATTTTCCTTGGCCTCGCCCGGCGCGAACCCGGCGCGCAACGCAAGTTGCGGGCGACCTTCGGTGTTGACGAACAGCCCCTGCTCTTCGGTGTAGGCCGCAGCCGGCAAGATCACGTCGGCACGATGCGCGCCCCGGTCCCCATGGCTGCCCTGATAAATCACAAACGGGCCATCCTGAATGTCGATCTCATCAGCGCCGAGGTTGTAGATCACGTCAGCCCCGTCAATCGCAGCCTCCATACCGCCCTCGGTGACACAACCTGCATCCATCGCGCCGACGCGCGCGGCGGCGGTGTGCAGCACCAAAAGCTTACCGGATATCGCCTGCGCCGCGGCCAAAACCGCTGCGCCATCCGCCTCATTCAGCGCCGATTGACCAACGATAACAATTGCGTCGTCACCAGCTTTGACCTGCGATAGCGCCGCGCGCCCGGTGCCCGCATGGGCATAGTCATAGGTCAGATCCACCGCCGGGCCGACCACCGTCACATCAGCGCCTTTCAGCCACGCCTTGCGAATGCGGGCATTCAGCACTGGCGATTCGACACTGGGGTCCGTGCCGATCAAAACGATTTCCTTCGCGGTATCGATATCTTCGATCGCCACATTACCCACATAGCCAGCGCGGTTCCCCGCAGGCAGTTTGGCATTGTCGGTGCGGCACTCGACCGAACCGCCCTGCCCTTCGATCAATTGCTTGAGGGCAAAGGCGGCCTCGACCGGGGCCAGATCGCCCACGAGGCCAGCAACTTTCGACGCGCCTTTGATCGCCTCGGACACCTTGCCCAAGGCCTCGGGCCACGTGGCGGCGCGTAGCTTGCCGTTTTCGCGCACATACGGGCGATCCAGACGCTGGCGGCGCAAGCCATCCCAGACAAAGCGGGTTTTGTCCGAAATCCATTCTTCGTTCACGCCATCATGGTTGCGCGGCAGAATGCGCATGACTTCGCGGCCCTTGGTATCGACGCGGATATTCGCGCCAAGCGCATCCATCACGTCGATAGTTTCGGTCTTGCGCAATTCCCACGGGCGGGCGGTGAACGCATAGGGCTTCGACACCAAAGCACCAACCGGACACAAATCAATGATGTTGCCCTGCATGTTGCTATCCAGCGTCTGGCCCAGATAGCTGGTGATCTCGGCATCTTCGCCGCGTCCGGTTTGGCCCATCTGCGCGATGCCCGCCACCTCGGTGGTGAAGCGCACGCAACGGGTGCAGGAAATGCAGCGCGTCATGTGGGTTTCCACCAGCGGGCCAAGGTCCAGATCCTCGGTCGCGCGCTTGGGTTCGCGGTAGCGGCTGAAATCCACGCCATAGGCCATGGCCTGATCCTGCAAATCGCACTCGCCGCCCTGATCGCAGATCGGGCAATCCAGCGGGTGGTTGATCAGCAGAAATTCCATCACGCCCTCGCGGGCCTTCTTAACCATGGGCGAGTTTGTCTTGACCACCGGCGCCTGACCTTCGGGGCCGGGGCGCAGATCACGCACCTGCATCGCGCAGGAGGCCGCAGGTTTCGGCGGGCCGCCCACAACCTCGACAAGGCACATGCGACAGTTGCCGGCAATCGACAGTCGTTCATGATAGCAGAACCGCGGAATTTCGACGCCGGCCTGTTCGCAGGCCTGAATCAGCGTCATCGCGCCGTCTACTTCCACTTCCTGATCGTCGATAATGATCTTGCGCAGGTCAGACATTGTTTCTCACTTCGTTTTCAGCAACAGGCCAATCTGGCTCTGCTTACGGATTTCGTCTTGGCCAAGCGTGCACAGGCTGGCCGGGTCCAAATTGCTGGCCCCGCGCGCCTTGAAATACGCGTTTCGTTTGGCGCGCATCTTGGCTTTTTCTTGGTCATTCTCGATGTAGGCTTCGATCTCGGCCTCGGAATAGCCGCGCTTTTCGGCCATGTCCTTGACATCGTTCAAGTAGCTGCGCGCGGTAAAGAACCGGGCCGAGATGCTGTTGCATTCACGGCGGATCTTGTCGGCAACGGCAACCACAAGCAGGTGGTCGTTGATGTCTTTTTCGGCGGGCAAACCGGATTGCGCCGCAGCTTGGGCATTCAGCGCCGTTGTCATAACGACAGCACCGATCAACAGGGGTTTCATCATACGCATGGCATACATCCTTCCACATACTCAGCGGGCGGCGCGAACTGCGCCCCGCCATCTGCTGCGCAGATGGGCACTGACCTGCGTGATATGCAATAACACGCGGGCCAAGATGCTGATATGAAAAGGCTTTTCACCATATGATGCAGCGCCCTTCAAAGGTTAGACGGCCATTTGAGACTGTGACCGAGTCATCGGGGCCACGCGTCCAGTCGATATTGGACGTGCCGAAATTCTGAAGGCAATATTGCGTGCCTTCATATCGCCCCGCCTCACGCGCGAGATCGGGGTTTTTGTCGGCGCGGCGCACTGTCGCGACAAAATCCTGACGGTCATCCGAGGCCTTCTTGGATTTGGTCGGGAAATAGACGCCATCAAAGGTGACACGTTCCGCGCGTTGTTCACACGCGGCAAGCGTCATCGCCGCCAGTAGAATGAGGGTGGCTTTGCGCATGCCGATCACTCCGCCGCAACCGCGCTGACGCGGCCGGTTTTCTGGGCTTTGATACGATCCTCGATCTCATCGCGGAAATTGCGGATCAGGCCCTGAATGGGCCACGCGGCCGCATCACCAAGCGCGCAGATGGTATGGCCTTCGACCTGCTTGGTCACGTCCAGCAGCATGTCGATTTCTTCGACCTCGGCTTGGCCATGCACCAAACGTTCCATCACGCGCATCATCCATCCGGTGCCTTCGCGGCACGGTGTGCACTGGCCACAGCTTTCGTGTTTGTAGAACTTGGCCAGACGCCAGATCGCCTTGATGATGTCGGTCGATTGATCCATCACGATCACCGCCGCGGTGCCAAGTCCCGACCGCTGCTCGCGCAGGTAATCGAAATCCATGATCGCCTCGCGCATGTTTTCGCCACGAATACAGGGCACTGACGACCCGCCCGGGATCACCGCCTTGAGGTTATCCCATCCGCCGCGAATGCCGCCGCAATGGGTTTCGATCAGTTCTTCGAAACTGATCGACATCGCCTCTTCCACGACGCAAGGGTTGTTCACATGCCCCGAAATCGCGAACAGCTTGGTGCCCGCGTTATTGGCCCGCCCGAAACCGGCAAACCATTCCGGGCCGCGCCGCAGGATCGTTGGCACAACGGCAATGGATTCGACGTTGTTGACCGTGGTCGGGCATCCATAAAGGCCCGCTCCCGCCGGGAAGGGCGGCTTCATCCGGGGCATGCCCTTTTTACCTTCAAGGCTTTCCAGAAGCGCGGTTTCTTCGCCGCAAATATAGGCCCCTGCGCCGTGATGCAGATACAGGTCAAAATCCCAGCCGGATTTGCAGGCATTCTTGCCAATCAAGCCCGCCTCATAGGCTTCGTCGATGGCAGCTTGCAGCGCCTCACGCTCGCGGATGTATTCCCCACGAATATAGATATAGCAGGCATGGGCGTTCATCGCGAACGACGCGATCAGGCAGCCTTCGATCAACGTATGCGGATCGTGACGCATGATCTCGCGGTCTTTGCATGTGCCCGGCTCGGATTCGTCGGCATTGACCACCAGATAGGCGGGCCGCCCGTCGCTTTCCTTGGGCATGAACGACCATTTCAAGCCGGTCGGAAACCCTGCGCCGCCACGGCCCCGCAGGCCGCTGGCCTTCATCTGCTCAACGATCCAATCGCGACCGTTTTGCAGGATTTTCGCCGTTCCGTCCCAATGCCCACGCGCCTTGGCCCCTTTCAAAGAGCGGTCATGCATCCCGTAGAGATTGGTAAAGATACGGTCTTGGTCCTTGAGCATCCCGTTACCCCTGATTGCTCTGACGTGCCCGCCAGATTTGATAGATCAAGACGAAGGCCCATGTGAACCCCGCCAATGCCAACAGGTCGAACAACGCGCGTGTGCGGTTGCTCCATCCCATTTCACCGCCAATAAACGTGGCCAGAACCCACAACACCGCCGTGCCCGCAATCACCATCGCAGTGACGCGGCCCTTGCGTGCAATTTGTTGATCCCGGTCCGACATTGCCTACAGCCTTTAATATACGTTCCCGTCCTCGACCCGTTTCGAGAACTCGGTCTCGCCACCGGCGGCCAGCGTGCCGGCCTGTTCGACCCAATTGTCCCGCGTCGCGCGGCCTTTGAACCCTTGCAGGTTTGCATTCACCCAAGCCACCTCATCGGCGCTCCAACCGGCGATCTGGTCGAAGTGGTAAAAGCCCATTTCGTTCAGCATCGTCTCCAACTTCGGCCCAATGCCTTTGATCTGTTTCAGATCGTCGGCCTGACCATCCCGGGGGGCGCTGAGCACTTCGGGCCTTGCGCCTTCGTCCGTGCCTTCCTTGACACCGTCCCCATCATAATCCGAACCGACGTCGGCGGCGGCTTCGGTTGTCGCCTTGGCCGCAGCAGCGCCTGCCACTTCAGCTTTTTGCGCCGCGTTCTGTGCCGCTGTCTTTGCGGCATCGGCTGTCTTTTCTGCAGCGGCTGCGGCTGTGTTGGCCGCGTCGGATCCCGTCTCCTTAACCTGCTCCACAGTTTTCTCTGCGCTCGCCTTGGCAGTATCTGCCGCGTCGGCAACGCTGTCTTCAACCTTTTTAGCCACCGATGTCTCGACCGGTTTCTGGGCCGGTGCCTGTGACGTTTCACCAGAAGCCACCCCCGTCGCAGGTTGCGAGGCGTTGGTACAAAACAACCGTGTCAAAACAAGCCCGCCGAACACCGCCATGGCAGCGCCGGCCATCAATGCGGCGATAAACCCGACCGCTTCTGTCGTCCCCAGCAAAATAGACAGTCCAACAAGTGCGGCAATAGCCCACCAGAAGATCTGGCACATGTTCCAATTTCCCGAGTTCGACATCACTGATTACCCCCTATCGGTATCTAGAAAAGCGCCCTTAATAGACGCCTCCTTTCTTGGCTTTGGCGGAAAATTCCGTTTCCTTACCGCCGGCCAAAAGCTTTGCTTGTGCGACCCAATCATCGCGACTGACACGACCCTTGAACCCTTCGAGGTTCTGATCGACCCATTGCACCTCATCCGCGGTCCATTTCGCCACTTGGTCGAAATGGAAAAACCCAAGTTTGTGCAGCAACTGTTCAAGTTTCGGCCCGACACCCTTGATCATCTTCAGATCATCCGCCCCGGCCTTGCGCGGCGCTTTCATGGTGCGGGGCTTTTTGCCCGGTGCGGCGTCACTTTCAGGCTGCGCCACCGCTTTGACCTTTGGCTTGGCCTTGGTTTCGGCCTGCGCTTCGCGCTTTTCAATGCCGGTCTCGTCGGCCTTGGCCTTTGCCGCTGGTTTCGGATGCGCCGCTTTCGCCCCCACCTCTTGTGGTGTTTCATTCAGCTTGACCGCCGGATCAGCAGGCTGATGGTTGGCCCCGCGATCGGTCCACGGGCTCAGCAATGGCACCTCGGTGCCGTCGATGCGCTTGATCGTATCACCAAGATCCGAGGCCAGTTGTGCACTCGCGTTGTGCTTGGTCTGACCGCTGTCAAACTCCTTTAGGCTGGTGAGCCCCGAGGCAGGTTCACAAGCGTATCGGCCGTTCTGCGGGCCCGGTGTGGGCACCTTTCCGGCGGCCAAATCATCAATCAGCTTGGCGAAATTCTCGGCTGTCAGATCCTCGTAGTAATCCTTGCCGATTTGGGCCATCGGCGCATTCGCACAAGCCCCAAGGCATTCGACCTCTTCCCAGCTGAATTTTCCATCAGCCGACAGGTCATGCGCCTTGGGCGCGATTTTCTCGCGGCAGACGGCGATCAAATCTTCCGCGCCACAAATCATGCAAGATGTCGTGCCGCAGACCTGAATATGAGCCACGCTGCCAACCGGCTGCAGCTGGAACATGAAATAAAATGTCGCCACTTCCAGAGCGCGGATAAAATCCAGCCCCAGCATTTCAGCGATATGTTCGATGGCAGGACGGCTTAGCCAGCCTTCCTGTTCTTGTGCCCGCCACAGCAGCGGGATCACCGCACTGGCCTGACGGCCCTCGGGATACTTGGTGATCTGAGCCTCGGCCCAGGCCCGGTTTTCGGGCGTGAAGGCAAAGCTTTCCGGCTGCTCGGGATGGAGACGTCTCAGCATTCTTACGCACAGGCTCCTGTCGTCAGTCTAACACCGCCATCGGACAGGCGTTCAGCCTTGCCTGTGGACAGCATGTAAGAGGTAATCGCGGTCGTTTGTTCACGGGTCAGACCCGCTTGCAATTCAACCGGCTGGTAATCGGATTCGGTCACCATTTGACATCCAATCGAAACCGCAGCCAGTTCATATTCGGCGATATCTTCGGGTTCGACGCCTTCGGGGGGCATCGCACAGGCGGCCAGCGGCAAAACAAGCATACCGGCCAACACTTTGTTTACGGTCTTGATCACCGGTCGATCTCCCCAAAGACAACATCCATGGTGCCAATGATCGCGGCAACATCAGCCAACTGATGCCCGCCTGCCACATGATCCATCGCTTGCAGGTGCAAGAACCCCGGTGCGCGCAGTTTGGCACGGTAAGGTTTGTTGGTGCCATCAGCCACCAGATACACGCCAAACTCGCCCTTGGGGGCCTCAACCGCGGCGTAAACTTCGCCCTCGGGCACACGGAAGCCTTCAGTGTAAAGCTTGAAATGATGGATTAGCGCCTCCATCGAGGTCTTCATCTCACCGCGCGACGGTGGTGTTACCTTGCCACGGGCCAGAATTTCGCCTTGGCCCTCGGGGGCGCGCAGTTTCTCGATCGCTTGGTGGATGATCAAAAGCGACTGGCGCATTTCTTCCATCCTCACCAGGTAGCGGTCATAGCAATCGCCGTTCTTGCCCACAGGGATCTGGAAATCGAATTCGTCATAGCATTCATAAGGCTGTGCGCGGCGCAAATCCCATGCAAGGCCGCTACCACGCACCATCACGCCCGAGAAGCCCCAGTTCTGGATATCCTCTTCGGTCACCACGCCGATATCGGCGTTGCGCTGCTTGAAAATGCGGTTTTCCGTCAGCAGCCCGTCAATATCGGCGATCACCTTGGGAAACGCGTTCGCCCATGTTTCGATATCGTCGATCAAGGCGGGCGGCAGATCCTGATGCACACCGCCGGGCCGGAAATAGGCCGCGTGCAGGCGGGCGCCACAAGCCCGCTCGTAGAATTCCATCAGCTTTTCACGCTCTTCAAAGCCCCAAAGTGGCGGGGTCAGCGCGCCCACGTCCATCGCCTGCGTAGTGACGTTCAGCAGGTGGTTCAGAATGCGCCCAATTTCCGAATACAGCACGCGGATCAGGCTGGCGCGGCGCGGCACCTCGACGCCGGTCAGCTTTTCGATCACCAAACACCAGGCATGTTCCTGATTCATTGGCGCCACGTAATCCAGACGGTCGAAATACGGCAGGTTTTGCAGATAGGTGCGGCTTTCCATCAGCTTT
>DATFJQ010000160.1:0-4049 GCA_035269125.1 Roseovarius sp. | reverse complement strand
ATTTCCACCACCGGCATGACAAAAGCACTGGCCGAAGTGACAAAGGCCTCATCCGCGTCCTTCGCCTCGTCCACGGTGAAAAACCGTTCCTCGACGGTCATTTGCGCCTCACGCGCAAACCGCAGCACAGCCGCGCGGGTGATGCCATGCAGGATGTCATTGCTCAGTTGCCGAGTGATGATTTTACCGTCCTTGACGATATAGGCGTTATTGCTGGTGCCCTCAGTCACGTGGCCATCTTCAACCATCCACGCATCGTCACAGCCTGCCGCCTTGGCCATCATCTTGCCCATCGACGGATACAATAGCTGCACCGTCTTGATATCGCGGCGGCCCCAGCGTTGATCATCAATGCTGATGATTTTCAGCCCTTTTTCAGCCTGCGGGCTAGTCGCCAAACCGGGTTTCGACTGGGTGAACAACACCACCGTCGGCTCGGTCGTCTCGCGGTCGGGAAAGGCAAAATCGCGGTCACCATCGCTGCCGCGGGTGACTTGCAAATAAACCAGACCATCCGCGATCTGGTTGGCGCGCACCAATTCGCGGTGAATGTCCAAAAGGTCATCGAACACGGCCGGTTTCTTGATGTCCAGTTCGTTCAAAGACCTTTCCAGCCGCGCCAGATGCCCGTCAAAATCAATCAGTTTGCCGCCCAGAACGCTGGTCACTTCATACACGCCGTCCGCCATCAGAAAGGCCCGATCAAAGATCGAAACCTTGGCTTCGGTTTCCGGCAGGTAATCTCCGTTCACGTAAACTGTGCGCATGGCGTTATCCCCATAGATCGGAGGACGGCGGATGCACCCCGGCCTCGTCGAATGTCAAAGCGTTTATGCGGTCTTCGGCCAATAAAAGCGGGCCGTCAAGGTCTGTCACCATCGCGCCTTGCGCCACCAGCACCGCCGGGGCCATCGCCAGCGAACTGCCGACCATGCAGCCAACCATCACCTTGTAACCTTGTTCTAGCGCCGCCTCGCGCAGGGCCAGCGCCTCGGTCAAGCCGCCGGTTTTGTCCAGCTTGATATTGACCACATCATATTTGCCAGCCAAGTCCGGCAGGCTTTCACGATCATGGCAGGATTCATCGGCACAGACCGGCAAGGGCCGTTCGATCCCGCGCAGCGCCTCGTCATCGCCCGCTGGCAAAGGTTGCTCCACAAGGCTGACGCCCAGCCGCACCAGATGCGGGGCCAGATCGGCATAGACATCAGCACTCCAACCCTCGTTGGCATCCACGATGATCCGGGCCTTGGGCGCACCTGCGCGCACCGCCTCGACACGTGGCATATCGTCCGGCGTGCCCAGCTTGATCTTCAACAGCGGACGATGCGCATGCTGCGCCGCCTGATCGCGCATCTTTTCGGGCGTATCCAGAGACAGGGTATAGGCGGTAATCTCGGGCTCCGGCACGGGCAATCCGGCCAAGTCCCACACGCGTTTGCCCCTGCGCTTTGCCTCAAGATCCCAAAGCGCGCAATCCACTGCATTTCGGGCCGCCCCGGCAGGCAACAAGCGCTGTAACTCAGCGCGATCAAATCGGGCGGGCAGGCTTTCGATTTGCGCGGTCACACTGTCCAACGTTTCGTCATACCGGGCATAGGGAACGCATTCGCCCCAACCGGTCACGCCCCCATCGCTTATACGCACCGTCAAGACCTGCGCTTCGCTGCGCGAGCCACGGCTGATCGTAAACACCTGTGCCAGCCGGAACACATCGCGTGTCACTGAAATGTCCACTTGCGCCCCCCTTCATTGTTCCCAAAATACTCCCGCCGGAGGCATCCGACAGATACCCCCAAGCGCTGTCGTCAGATCACAGAGCGGCCAGCGCGTCCACCAGCTTGGCCGCGCCAAAGCGGTAAGGGTCGGTGGCCGGCAGGCCCATGCGGTCTTCGACTTCGGTCAGATAGGCGCGGGCCTCGTCCTCGCTCATGTGCTGGGTATTGACCGAAACGCCGACGACTGCACACGCGGGGTTGGCAACACGCGCCAGCGGCAGGGCGGTGTCACGCAGGTCTTCCAGCGACGGCAGTGTATAATCAGGCAGGCCGCGCATATGGGCACGCGTCGGTTCGTGACACAGGATCAGCGCATCAGGCTGCCCGCCATGGATCAGCGCCATGGTCACGCCCGAATAGGACACATGGAACAGGCTGCCCTGTCCTTCGATCAAATCCCAATGATCCGGGTCGTTGTCCGGCGTCAGCCATTCCACCGATCCAGCCATGAAATCGGCAACCACCGCATCCAGCGGCACGCCGTCGCCGGTGATCAGGATGCCGGTCTGGCCTGTGGCGCGGAATGTCGCCTTCATCCCGCGCTCTTGCATGTCCCGCTCCATCGCCATGGCGGTATACATTTTCCCGACCGAGCAATCGGTGCCCACGGGCAGGCAGCGCTTGCCGCTGCGTGTCTTGCCGTCGGCAATCGGATAGTCCACTTCGGGCACGCGCACATCGTGCAGGGTCCGGCCGGTTGCCTTGGCCACGGCCACCAGATCGGGCTCATCGCGCAACAGGTTGTGCAAGCCCGCGGCCAGATCGAACCCTTCTTCCAGCGCGGTGACCAATACCTTTTTCCATTCCTTGGAAATCACTCCGCCCCGGTTTGCAACGCCGATCACCAGCGTTTTGGCGCCTGCCGCCTTGGCTTCGGCCAGGGTCATGTCGGTCAGGCCAAGGTCGGCACCGCAGCCCTCAAGCCGAAATTGCCCAACAGCATTGTCAGGGCGCCAATCGCGAATGCCAATCGCCACTTTGGCGGCCAGCATGTCGGGCGCATCACCCAGAAAAAGCAGATATGGGGTTTCGATCATTTCAGCACCTCTTGGGGGATTCGTGTTTCAACGCAGTGTCCTACGGACACGGCGCGAGATCATGTTTGATTTTGTCAAAGGCATCGCGATCAAAGCAAGAAAATTCGAATTTTACTCGATTTTAATCAAGGAATTTCTCATTGCCCGCACAGCTTGTCGGCAGTTCTGCCATAGGGCCGGGTAATACCGTCCTGAAAAGCAGGTTGCGGGGCTGTATGCAATTATATACCGATCACGCGATCTTTTGTGCAACTTTTGAAAAGAGGCCATACGCATGAGTTTCCGACTTCAACCCCCTGCCCCCGCACGCCCCAACCGCTGCCAATTGTTTGGCCCCGGGTCCAACGCCAAGCTGTTCGAGAAAATGGCGGCCAGCGCTGCGGATGTCATCAATATCGACCTCGAAGATTCGGTGGCGCCCACCGACAAGGATCTTGCCCGCAAGCAGACGATCGAGGCAATCAACACCGTCGACTGGGGCAAGAAATACCTGTCGGTGCGCATCAACGGCCTGGATTCGCCGTTCTGGTATCGCGATGTGGTCGATCTGTTGGAACAGACCGGGGATCGGCTGGATCAGATCATGATCCCCAAAGTGGGCTGTGCCGGGGATATCTACGCGGTTGACGCGCTTGTCACGTCAATCGAGGCGGCCAAAGGCCGGACCAAGCCGATCACCTTCGAGGTGATCATCGAATCCGCCGCCGGTATTGCCCATGTCGAGGAAATCGCCGCCGCCAGCCCGCGCTTGCAGGCGATGAGCCTGGGGGCAGCTGATTTCGCGGCGTCGATGGGTATGGCGACCACCGGCATCGGCGGCACGCAGGAAAACTACTACATGCTGCGCGAGGGCGAAAAATACTGGTCGGACCCATGGCATTGGGCGCAAACCGCCATCGTTGCCGCCTGCCGCACCCATGGCTTGTTGCCCGTAGACGGACCGTTTGGCGACTTTTCCGATGACGAAGGCTTCCGCGCGCAGGCGCGCCGTTCGGCGACATTGGGCATGGTCGGCAAATGGGCGATCCACCCCAAGCAGATCGCCCTGTCGAACGAGATCTTCACCCCATCAGCCGAAGCTGTGCAGGAAGCCCGCGAAATCCTGCAAGCCATGGAAGACGCCAAGGCCCGCGGCGAAGGTGCAACCACCTACAAGGGCCGGTTGGTTGATATCGCCTCGATCAAGCAGGCCGAAGTGATCGTCAAACAAGCCGAGATGATCGACGCCATGTAA
>DATFJQ010000159.1:0-9596 GCA_035269125.1 Roseovarius sp. | reverse complement strand
GATTGCCCATCGTTCACAGACAGCCCACCAGCCGTGCGAATCTGGCGTTTTTCGCCAGAGGGGGCTGTGAGTTTCCAGACGGCCCCACCCGATTGGCTGGAATAGTGCAAAAGCTTGTGTTCATTCAGATCATCAATTTTGGCCGGACGCCCGTTGCGTTTCAGATAGCCGGGGCTGGCGATCATACGCTTGGTGGTTTCGGTCAGTTTGCGGGCGCGCAGGGTGCTGTCTTCCAGCTCGCCAATGCGAATCGCCATGTCGAAGCCTTCTGAGATCAATTCAACATAGCGATTGTTCAGCACCATATTGACCGAGATATCGGGGAATTCGTCCAGAAAACCGCCCAACACCGGGCTAAGGTGATTCACCCCGAAATCCGTCGCCACCGAGATGCGCAGCAGGCCCGAAGGGGCCGATTGCATGGAGCTGACCAAGGCATCGGCTTCGCCTGCGTCATTCAGAACGCGCAAGGCCCTGTCGTAATAGGCAAGGCCGATTTCCGTGGGGCTGACCCGGCGGGTTGTTCGATTGAGAAGACGCGCGCCCAAACGTGCCTCAAGCGACGAAACATGCTTGGACACGGCAGATTTCGAAATCCCCATTTTGCGCGCCGCGTCGGTAAACCCGCCTTGGTCCACCACCGTGGCAAAGGCCTCCATTTCAGTCAGGCGATCCATACTCGATACCTCTATCCATTTGTCGAGGATCGTTATCGAACGGAATTCGGGCACAACTGGGGCACGCGCCGGACAATATCTTGGTTTTGTGGCGGATCGTTCGAACCATGGAAACGGGGAAACAGGCGTTTCCCGTGTGTCCCGGTGCTGTGGCCGTATATTTTATAAAGCAGCCGCCAGACGTGTGCCTTGGTCAATCGCGCGCTTGGCGTCCAACTCAGCCGCGACATCGGCGCCGCCGATCACATGCACCGCGATCCCCTTGGCCTCAAGCGTGTCGGCAAGGCTGCGCTCCGAGAGCTGCCCGGCACACAGCACAATCGTATCAGCTTCGATCAGTGTGGGGTTTTCACGCGCCTCACCATGGCTGATATACAATCCATCGGCGTCGATGCGTTCGTAATTCACACCGCTAAGCATTTGAACGTCTTTCATGCGCAGGGCCGCGCGATGGATCCAACCCGTGGTTTTGCCCAGCCGTTTGCCCGGACGTTCGGCCTTGCGTTGTAGCAAGGTTACCTGCCGTGCAGGCGCATCGGGTTGCGGGCCACTCGGGGCAAGGCCGCCGCGTGTCTCGGACGGATCGCCAACGCCCCATTCCTCTTGCCACTCGGCCAAGTCTTCGGTGGGGCTGTCGCCATCCTGCACCAGAAATTCGGCGACATCAAAGCCGATCCCGCCGGAACCCACGATCGCCACACGCTTGCCCACGGGCGCCTTGCCGCGCAAACCGTCGATATAGGACAGAACGTTCGGCCCGTCTTGGCCCGGAATACCCGGATCGCGCGGCACAACACCGGTGGCGATGATCACCTCGTCGAACCCGGCCAAATCGTCTGCGGTGGCGGTGGACCCAAGCCTCAATGTGATACCAAGGGTTTTGACCATGGTTTCAAACCACTCAACAAGACCGTGGAATTCTTCCTTGCCCGGAATGTCACGGGCCATGTTCAATTGCCCGCCGATCCGGTTTGCCCGATCAAACAGGGTTACGGTGTGGCCCCGCTCGGCGCCGGTCATGGCTGCGGCCAGCCCGGCGGGGCCGGCTCCGACGATCCCGATGGATTTAGGCCGCTCGGTTGGCGTGACGGTCAGTTCTGTCTCATAACACGCCCGGGGATTGACCAGACAGCTTGAGATTTTGCCGCTGAACGTGTGATCCAGACAGGCCTGATTGCAGGCGATGCAGGGGGCAATCGTGTCGGCCCGACCATCGGCCGCTTTTTTCACGAAATCCGGATCGGCCAAAAACGGCCGGGCCATCGACACCATGTCAGCGCAGCCATCAGACAGCAGGCTTTCGGCCACATCCGGCGTGTTGATCCGGTTCGAGGTGATGACAGGGATACCAACCTTGCCCATCAGCTTTTTTGTCACCCACGCAAAGGCCGCGCGCGGCACCGATGTGGCGATGGTGGGAATGCGCGCCTCGTGCCAGCCGATGCCGGTATTGATCAGGCTGGCTCCGGCCTGTTCAACTGCTTGGGCCAGTTGCACAACCTCGTCAAAGGTCGAGCCGTTGGGCACCAGATCAATCATCGACAGGCGGTAGATCACGATGAAATCCTTGCCGACCGCCGCGCGCACCCGTTGCACCACCTCGACCGGCAGGCGCATGCGGTTTTCATAGCTGCCGCCCCAGCGATCGGTGCGCTTGTTGGTGTGGGTCACCAGAAACTGGTTCAGGAAATACCCCTCAGAGCCCATGATCTCGACCCCGTCATACCCGGCCGCGCGGGCGCGGGTGGCAGCGGTGACGATATCGGTGATCTGCTTTTCGATCCCGTCCTCGTCCAACTCCTTGGGCGGAAAAGGCGAAATCGGGGATTTGATCGGTGATGGCCCCACGCAATCGGGGCTGTAAGCATAGCGCCCGGCATGCAAAATCTGCATGGCGATCTTTCCGCCCGCATCATGCACGCGGTCTGTGACATGGCGGTGATTGGCGATGTCCTGATCGGTATAAAGCCCTGCCGCACCGGGGAAAACGCCGCCCTCAGGATTTGGGGCCATACCACCCGTTACCATCAACCCCACACCGCCGCGCGCCCGCGTAGCATAGAATTCAGCCACGCGGTTCCAATCCTTGGTTTCTTCAAGCCCGGTATGCATCGAGCCCATCAAGACCCGGTTCTTCAAGGTCACATGGCCCAGATCGAGGGGCGACAGAAGGTGGCTGTATTTGGTCATGGCGGCCTCCGGTTTTGCGCGGAAGAATGGCTGGACGCGGCGCGATTGTCACCCGGAACGCTGCGTTAAGATGGAATAGCGGCACCGCCGATTGGAGAGCTGTTAGCCGATTCAGCCAGTGGATGCGGCCCAATCCCAGTAAAGCTCTGTCACCCGCTTGGTTATCGGGCCAATCTGATACTGCGTGTCGTCAAACGCGGTCACGGGCGTGACCTTCATCATGTTGCCTGACAAGAACACCTCGTCGGCATCGTGGAAATCCTGAAAGCTCATTACCGTTTCATGCACCATCACACCATCGGCGCGCAGGTTGGCGATATGGCGCGCACGGGTGATGCCCGACAGAAAGGTGCCGTTTGGCACCGGCGTGAACACCTCGCCATCCTTGACGGCAAAAACATTCGCTGTGGCGGTTTCGGCAACATTACCAAGCGCATCGGCCACCAACGCATTGCCAAAGCCCTTGGCCTGCGCCTCGGCGATCATGCGGGCGTTATTGGGATAAAGGCAGCCCGCCTTGGCATCGACCACGGCATCTTCCAGCACCGGGCGGCGAAAGCGTGTGCGCGTCAGTGTGGTGGAACTGCCCGCCGGTGCCATCGGCGAGGCCTCAAGACAGACGGCAAAGCCTGTTCCGCCCTCATAATCGGGCATCACGCCCAACGGGCCGCCGCTGATCGACCAATACATCGGGCGGATATACACGGCGGTGTCATGGCTGTAGGGTTTCAGCCCCTCGCGCACGATGTCGACCATATCTTCGGGCGCGACGGTGGGCTTGATCATCAGCGCCTTGGCCGAGGCATTGACGCGCGCACAGTGTTTGTCCAGATCAGGCGTCAGGCCATTGGCATAGCGCGCGCCATCAAAAACCGTTGTGCCCAGCCACGATCCGTGATCGGCCGCGCGCATCACCGCCAAATCATCGTCATGCCATGCGCCGTTGAAATAGGTTCTGATCTGTGTCCCGACTGCCATCTGTGGCCTCCCATCTTTGCGGGCAAGTTAGGCGGGTTGCGCGCAAGGGTCCAGACCGTCTGTGCCTATGTCCGCGACAGAAGCGAGGGGCCAGCCCCTCGCGCTCCCCGGGATATTTTTGAACAAAAGAAGGGGTCAGGGCGCGTCTGGCAAGAGGGGATACAGATCAAGCGGTGCATTGGTCATGGCAAGCTGTCCATCGGCGTCGCGCGGCCAGTCTTGTGGCGTGCGATAACGGTCAGCGACCTTGAGGTGGATATGGCCGACTGTTGTCTGAGGGTGAACGGGGTCTGACATCGAAACGTTCTTTCGTCTTGTGTTGCACAGGTCGTAAGGGCGGCGGCGCATACGCACCATTTGGAAAATTCGGGCAGCTTTGGTGCGTTTATGCGGATATGTGATCAGTACCGATTACGAGCACTGCGGTCGGCCGACAGGCTGAACTGGCTGCGTGTGACCAAGCGTTCAATCGCATCGGCCAGATGAATGTCTTGAATATTGTAATCACCGCGTTCGACGCGCAGGTGATGGGCTTCGATCATCACATCGGCATGGGTGCAGCCGTGGGGCGGTTCGAACCGGTAACAGGCCAGTTCGATCAGTAGGCCCAAGGGATCGCGGAAATAAATCGAATCCATAAAACCGCGATCCTTTGGGCCGGAATGGCCGATGCCGCGCTCTGCCAAGCGCTCGGGCACTTGGCTAAACGTGACACGGCTGACGGTGAAAGCGATGTGATGCACCGCGCAGGGATTGGCGGGGGCGCGGCTGCGTTCGGCTTTGCGGGTTTCGTTGGTGAATATGGTGATCAATCGCCCGTCGCCGGGATCGAAATACAGGTGGCCTTCGTCGGGATCGTCCAGATTGGGCTGTTCAAAGATGAACGGCATGCCCAAAACCCCCTCCCAAAAGTCGATCGAGCTTTGCCGATCAGCGCCGGTCAGGGTGATGTGGTGCAATCCTTGAGTTTGCAGTTTGCGCATGGCTGTTTCCCTTTTGCAAAGAGTATGGCGCGAAAGCTGGTTTTCGCAAGGTCGGGCGAAAGACACGCGCCCGCCCAAGTTTTTGTGATTTGCAAGTTACCCGACAGATTGCCCATGTCGCCCTGCAGGCAATCAGAGCAAATCAGGAGGCAGACAATGCAGAACAACAAAATGACGCGGCGCGGAGTGATCGTTGGCGGTGTTGCCGGTCTGGCTGCGCCAGCCGTTTGGGCCAGCCCAAGCCATGGTGTGCGGCGCAATGTGTCCGGCTTTGCGGCCATGGATTGGCGGGATCATTTCGAGACCCTGACAGGTGGCGCCATCGTCGCCGACACGAAATCGCGCGCGCTGCACTTTTGGTCGGAAGATGAAAGCGTTTATCGGCTGTTTCCCACGTCGGTGCCGCGCAGCGAGGAATTGACCAAGCTGGGCTATACCCGGATCATCAAAAAGGTCGAAGGGCCGTCCTGGACGCCCACACCGTCGATGCGTGAACGAGATCCGTCCTTGCCGGCAACCGTTCCGCCGGGGCCGGAAAACCCTATGGGCACCCATGCGTTGCATCTGTCATGGCAGTATTACCGCATTCACGGCACGCATGACACGCGTAAGATCGGGCGCAAATCGTCGGATGGCTGTATCGGCCTGTATAACGAGAAGGTGGCGGAACTTTTTGGACTGACCAAGGTGGGAACACAGGTGCGGCTGATTTAACCTGCACCGGTTGAGTATATGCCGTTGAGTGCCGGGGCCGCCTATGCACTGCCCCGGCTGTTTCAAAGGTCAGACCTCGGCCGGTTGCACCATGCCTATGATGTCATAGGTTTGGCGCAGAATGGGATGCGCGATGGCCCGCGCCCGTTGTGATCCATCGGCCAAAATACGGTCGATTTCGGCCACGTCCTGCATCAGCCGGGCCATTTCAACGGAAATTGGGGCCAGCTTTTCCACCGCCAGATCAGCCAGCAGCGGCTTGAATTCGGAAAACGCTTTGCCGCCCATGTCTTGCATCACCTGATCAACGCTTTGATCGTTGAGCGCGGCAAAGATGTTCACCAGATTGCGGGCCTCGGGGCGGTCTTCCAAGTCCTTGGCCGTTTCTGGCAACGGCTCGGGGTCGGTTTTGGCCTTGCGGATTTTCTTGGCGATGGTGTCGGCGTCGTCGGTCAGGTTGATGCGGCTCATGTCCGAGGGGTCGGATTTTGACATCTTCTTGGCGCCGTCGCGCAAGCTCATCACCCGGGTGGCGGCGCCTTCGATCACGGGTTCGGTGATCGGGAAGAAGTCAACGCCATAGTCGTTGTTGAACTTGATCGCGATGTCGCGGGTCAGTTCCAGATGCTGTTTCTGATCCTCGCCCACCGGCACATGCGTTGCGTGATAGACAAGGATATCGGCCGCCATAAGCGCCGGGTAGCCGAACAACCCAAGGCTGGCCTGTTCGGCGTTCTTGCCGGCCTTGTCCTTGAATTGGGTCATCCGCTTCATCCAGCCCATGCGCGCGACGCAGTTAAAGACCCACGCCATCTGCGTGTGCTCGGGCACTTGGGATTGGTTGAACAGGATGGATGTCTGAGGGTCGATCCCCGACGCGATGAACCCGGCGGCCAGTTCGCGTGTGGCATGGCGCAGCGCGGCGGGATCTTGCCAGACAGTGATGGCATGCAGATCGACCATGCAAAAGATCGACTCGATCCCGTCGTTCTGGCTGTTGGCAAAGCGCTTGAGCGCGCCAAGGTAGTTGCCAAGCGTCAGGTTGCCCGAGGGCTGGATGCCCGAAAAGACGCGGGGGGTAAAGGCCGCCTCGGTCATGGCTCATCTCCGTGGTGGATTTCTGTGCTTGCCTCGCTTACCCATGGGTCAAAGCCCCGTCAAGGAGAGCAGGCATGAGCAGCCCCAAGTCTGACAGCCCCGTCAACCCCATGCCGCCCGTTGTGGTGGCCTTGTTTTTGCTGATCATTGTGCTGGAAGCTGTGTTTTCCCTTGGCGCCCGTGGCTTGGTGGGTGGCCCCGAGGCGGTTGGCTGGCGGCAGGGCGCAATTCAGGATTACGGGTTCAACGCCGAAATTTTTGGCTGGATGTTGCAAAACGGCGTTTGGCCGTCAGAGCATTTGCAAAGGTTTGTGACGTTCATTTTCATTCACGGCTCGTTCACCCATGCGTTGTTCGCGGGCATTATGCTTTTGGCGCTTGGCAAATTCGTGGGCGAAGTGTTTTCACAATGGGCGACGCTTTTGTTGTTCGTCGCGTCGGCCATTGGCGGGGCTCTTGTGTTTGGCCTGATCGCGCCCGACCGGCCTTGGCTGATTGGCGCGTTTCCGGGTGTTTACGGCTTGATTGGTGGGTTTACCTATCTGCTGTGGTTGCGCTTGGGGCAGATGGGCGCAAATCAGGCGCGCGCGTTTTCGCTGATTGGGGTGTTGATGGTGTTACAGTTGGTGTTCGGCCTTTTGTTCGGGTCAAACAGCACTTGGTTGGCGGATGTGGCGGGGTTTGGCTTTGGCTTTGTCCTGTCGTTCTTTCTGGCCCCCGGCGGATGGGCCAAGATCCGCGCCAAGATCAGGCATCGCTGATCGATCAGCGGCGCATGGCGCTGCGGAATTCCGAAAGGCGAAACGCCCCGATCAAATGGCCAACGCCAAAATAGCTGATGATCCCGGCAAGGATCACACCCAGCAAAGCCAGCCACCGCAGGCCCGCCATCCCGAAAAACGGGGTCAGCAGAACATGCATACCCCAGACAATCACCCCCATCAGGACCGAGGCCAGCCCGATCCGCCAAACACGGCGGCGAAACCTGTCATCAAGGCGGGCCACATCGCCAAACCCCCGCGCGCCGCGCATCAATAGCCAGACCATGGCCCACCCGGCAACGGTTGTGGCAATCGCCGCGGCAATCCAGCCGATGACAAAGGCCAGCCCAACAGCCAGCACCGCGTTCACGATCATCGCGACCACGGCATAGCGAAAGGGGCTTTTGGTGTCTTCGCGGGCGAAAAACAGCGGTTGCAGGATTTTTTGCAAAACAAACGCAGGCAAGCCCAAGCCGTAAATCGCCACCGCCAAGGCCGTGGCGGCGGTATCGTCTGCCCCGAACGCGCCACGTTCAAACAGAACCGAGACCAAGGGAAACGGCACCGCAATCAACGCCACGGCGCAGGGCACGGTCAGGGCAAGCGAGATTTCGGCAGCACGCGAATACGCCTCACGCGCGCCGGTGTGGTCGTCCAGTTTCAGGCGGCGTGACAGATCGGGCAGCAAGACGATCCCGACGGCAATGCCCACCACGCCAAGCGGTAATTGATACAGCCGGTCAGCGGAATACAGCCAGCTGACCGCTTTGTCATAATTCGACGCCACCTGTTGCCCCACCAATAGGTTCACCTGCATGACGCCGCCCGCCAAGGCGGCGGGAATGGCAATGCGCACAAGCCGAGCCATGTCCGGCGTCCAACGAGGGCGCACAGGCCGGATATGCATCCCGGCCTTGCGGGCGGCGATCCAGACCAAGGCCAATTGCGCGACCCCGGCAAATGGAATGGTCCAGACAAGCGCCTGAGCCACGGCCCCGCCGGTTTGCGCGGCCACGATCATGGCGGTCACCAGCATGACATTCAGCAGCACCGGCGCGGCGGCGGCGGCGGCAAAGCGGCCTAAGGCATTCAATACGCCAGAGAATAGCGCGGCCAGCGAGATGAACAGGATATAGGGAAACACCACGCGACCGAATTCCACCGTCAGGTCAAAGCGTTCGTCGCCTGCAAACCCTTCGGCGGTGGCCCAAACAAGCGCGGGCATGAATACCAGTGCCAACCCGGTCAGCGCCAACAGCACCAAGGACAGGCCCGACAGCGCCAGCGATGCAAAATGCTGATGATCTTCGTCGCCTTCGTATTTCTTGGAAAACATCGGCACAAAGGCGGCGTTGAACGCCCCTTCGGCAAAGAACCGGCGAAACATATTTGGCAGGCGGAAGGCCGCGACAAAGGCATCCATCAAGGCACCCGGCCCAAGGTAGCTGGCGATCAGCACATCGCGCACGAACCCCAAAGCCCGGCTGAGCAATGTCCATACGCCGACGGTCAGCACACCGGATAGCAGGCGGACGGGTCTCATGGGCGGGCCTTTGCTTTGGACGGTTGCGCCAAGGCTTAGCGGATCGTGCGATGCAGGGAAAGGGTGGAAGCCGTCAGGCGATCATGCGCCAGAAAAACACCGCGCTCATCCCAAAGCCGATCAGGGCGATCAGCCCCCGAACAGTGGATTTCGGCAAGGCGCGTGCCAGTGGTGCGCCCGCATAGCCGCCGATGGTGGCCGCAACCATCATCATCAAAGCCTGCGGCCATGCCACCAGCCCGGCCAGTGCGAACACCGCAACCGAGATCGCCGAGATGGCAAAGCTCAGCCCGTTTTTTAGCCCGTTCATTTGATGCAGTTCCGTCATGCCCCACATGGCAAACAGCGCCAGCAGCACGATGCCAAGGCCGCCGTTGAAGTATCCGCCATAAAGGCTGACCGCAAACAGGCCAAGCGCACCTTCGGGGGTGACGCTGCGGGCGTGTTTGGCGGCCCATGTGCGGATGCGATCGCCGAACAGAAAGATGATCGTGGCGGCCAGCAACAAAAAGGGCACGACAATCGAGAACGCCTCGTTCGATGAAATCAACAGTAGCCCTGCGCCGGTCACACCGCCTGCCAGCGAAATCAGCCCAAGCCGCAAAAGCCGGGGGCGTGCGATGCTGGCAAGCTCGGCACGAAAGCCCAAAGC
>DATFJQ010000158.1:0-15973 GCA_035269125.1 Roseovarius sp. | reverse complement strand
GGCGCGTTCACGATGGTCGCGTCCGACAGCTCCCAAACGATGAAGCTGTTTGCGGCACCGGCCACCGGCGTCACGTCGATAAGCGCGGGGCCGGACCCGGTATCGCCAAAGATCGTGTCATCGCCCGCCCCGCCATCAATGCTGTCATCGCCCGCGCCGCCGATCAGGGTGTCATCCCCCCCAAGTCCGCTGAGGGTGTCGTTGCCCGCGCCGCCATCTATGATGTTGGTGTAATCATCCGGGCCGCCGGTGGCCAATTCGCCGTCAAAACCGGTTAATGTGTCGTCGAAATCCGAGCCGATGATGCCGTCAACGCCAGTGGCCGTATCGCCCTCGGCATCGCCGCCGCTTAATGTATTGGTGGACAGATCAACATTCACGGCCGACGAGGAGTCAGAGTAATCTACGATATCCAGTCCCGCGCCGCCCTCAAACGTGTCAGCCCCGGCGCCGCCTATGATCGTATCCTGCCCTGCGCCCCCGATCAGGCTGTCATCGCCGGCCCCGCCATCCAGCAGGTCATTGCCGCCCTCGCCCAAAACCGTATCGTTACCGCTGCCGCTGACAACAGTATCGTTGCCGTCCCCGGCAACAACCGAATCCGCATTTGTGCCGTTTAGATTGTCGGTGTTGTCGATCCGATCGCCTTCGGGGTCACCGGTGTAAGAGACGTCAATCAGATCATCACCGGCCGTGCCGTCCACCACATAATCCAGAACGTCCAGATCATAGCGGTCGGCGGCCATGCCATATGTATCGGTGCCATTGGCCGGGTTTGCTGTGCCCAGAGTCAGGGATTCGATTGGCTTTGCTTCCAGCGCGTCCGAATAAGCGTTCGGCCCGGTAGATGGCGGCAAGAGATACAGACCGCCGTTCGTGTCCTGCATCACGATGGCATCGACAAAGGCCGTTGTCCCGTCGGTGTAGGTAATCTGCGATCCAAGATAGACCATCGTCGTGTCATGCGTCAGCGTGACACCGTCGATGATGAATTGTTCGGTGGATAGATTATTGTCCGCGTCATAGGCGTTTGCATTTGACCCGCCGGTATACGAGCTTGTGGCGTCCGGCGACAAAGTGCGCAGGTCGTTGGCCAGCGGCGTGCTTGAGCCGCCAAAAACCAATCCTTCCAGCGCTTGGTCGTTTTCCGAGGTTAAATTTCCCTCGACCGTGTCGATTTCTGGAGCTGCGCCCAGATAAAAAAGATCAAACGTTGTCGCCATGTTTTAGCTCCACCACTCCGAGCCGGGATTGTGCTTGGGCTGCACGCATGAACGACACACCGCGGGCCATGCGCCGCCGATTTGTCTGTTGTATGCTGCGCCGTTCGCCATCCGGGTCTCTCCACCATTTACGCATCCAAAATCGCGCGATTGGACAATGCACACCTGGTCCGTTGCCCGACTTTGCAGGGCAGACTACGGCCAAGGAATTTCTGTCTGATTAACTGTTCCTTGTGGCGCCAGTTGGATCGGTGTGGGGCGCTTTTGGGTCCGCCCGGCCACAGATTCGCCTTAAATCACGCAGCCATGGCCGGGGCAGGGGCGCATAGCAGTCGGGCTTCGTGCGCCTTCAGGCACTGGCGCGCGGTATCGCCATAGGCGCTCAGATCGGCGCGCAAATGCGGGAAGGCTTGGAACATGTCGTCGCGTGCATCTTGTGAAATGGCCGCAACGCCCAGATCATTGGCGTGAAAGCTTTCGGTCGCGGCCCCTTCGGCGAAAATCACCTCGTGGCGGTCCAGCATCAAATGGAAATATGTCACGCGCTTGCGTGGGGCCACGCGCACATCCCGGCCATCGACAAGGTGTTTTGCCGCGATCAGGACCTCCGGGTCGCCGAACAGCAGTTCGGCTTTGTATCCGGTAAACAGCATCCGGTGTTGCGGTGACACCAGCAAGGGCCGTCGTGCCCCGTCCAGAACATTGGAATTTAACGCAATTGGCGCGAACTTGCCCTGTCCCTCGACCGTGCTGCGACCGATCCAGCGGATCGGCTGCAAGCCCCGGTCGCGGGTCAGAACGCGGTCCCCCGCGCGCAAGGTCTCAATCGCGCGTTCCCCGCGCTCGGTCAGGATACGGGTGCCGGGGGTGAAGCAAATGATGTTCTCGATTTCGTCGAAATTCACCACAGTGCCATCGGTCATGGTGAACGTGCCCGACAGGCCGCCTGCCGCGTCGTCGGTGTTGGTGAAGGTGATGTCGTCCTGTGTGACCTCGGCGTTTAATTGCAGGGTATCGCCGGTTGTCTCGCCGCCTTCACCGCCGGTAAGGGTGATGGTGCTGCTGCCCGTTTCATTCAGGTTGCCCAGAACGAACAGGTCGTCGCCATCGCCGCCAAAGGCCACGTCGCCCTCGGCCAGATACATCTCGTCATCGCCCAAGCCACCATACAGCGTGTCGGCCCCGGTGCCGCCGGTCAGGGTGTCGTTGCCATCGTTCCCAAAGATTTGATCATCGCCGGCCTCTCCGTCGATTACATCATCGCCTGCCGCGTTACTTTCGGGGCCGATTACAAGTGCACTGTCGGCAAGGTTTTCAGTCGTGCCACTTGGCGATGTCACGGTGCCCGAGATCACCTCACCACCCGCATTTTCCCAATGACGGACCTCAATCGTATAAAGCCGCCCGGCCTCTAGGGTGACTTCACCAGACCGGCTTGTGGGGGCCTGATGGCGGTCATTATCCATGAACTCGGCGGTCCCGCCGCCCTGATTGGTCCAAGTCAGGGCTGTGCCGTTCTCGTCGAATATCTGGATGGTTGAGCCATCGTCAGACGTGGTCGAAAATGTATAGGTTCCGTCTTCTGACGCCAAAAGCTGCGACGAGTAGATCACGCCGAAATCGTTTGGGTCGCCGGTGGTTCCGCGCGCATCATTGACCAAAGTAGTGGAGTCGAACCCATCGGTCTGCCCATCGCCGACCAAAGTTCCACTTTCAATGTCGAATGCTTGGAAATTGCTACTGTCGAAGTTGTAGTCGAAGATCTGGTAATCCCACTGCCCTTGTTGTGGCGCGTCATCACCGTAAAGCGTGTCATTGCCATCGCCACCGAGCATCGAATCGTTGCCGCTGCCGCCGCTCAGAAGGTCGTCGCCTGCGCCGCCCTCCAGCGTGTCCAGCCCGGCCTCGCCATAGACCGTGTCATTTTCCAGCCCGGACGCAACGCTGTCATTTCCGGCCCCGGCCTCGACCAGATCTTCGTTGCCTGCCGGTCCGGTGCCATCGCCGCCGTCTATGACGTCGCCATCGCTGTCGGTATACGTATCGTCTATGGTGTCGTCGCCTGTCGTCCCCGACACGATGCCGTCATTGGTCGAAAAGCTTGGTGCGGTCTCGACACTGGCCGAGGTGATCGTGTCCACCGGTCCAAAATCGGGCACGAAATAGACGTTGTCGTTGGTTGCAAGGTAATAGACGCCCGGTTCTGACGTGTTGGTGAAGGTCTGGCCGTTCCACGTGCCGGACCAGATCCAGTCGCCCGCGCCGATGACCGTATCGGTCGTGAAAGTCGTAAGCGGATCAACGATGCTGTCGTTTGGATCCAGCGATGTGTCGCCAAGTTGTACCAGATACCCGTCGGGCATATCTCTCACTCCAGCCTGTTTGGGGGGATGCCCCCTGCACTCATACGCGTTTGCGGTCTTGCGCCGCTTTGAGACAACAGGGCATGGATTGTGCCCGTTGTTTCCCGAATGGATACAAACTGTGTGTGGCTGAAAACGGAGTGATTTTAGGCAAATTTGAGGTGAATTGAGGCGAACATGCGACAAGGCATCTATGCGCTGCGTATCTCAAAATGGCCATTGTTTGCAGGGCATTGTTTTGCGGGGTATTACGCGGCAGCCGATACGGGCCGCCTAGCGGGCGATCACACCTGACCGCCCGCGATTTCGATGCATTGACCGTTCACGCTGCCCGATCCCGGTCCGCACAGCCACAAGACCGCCTGCGCCACCTCGTCGGGGGCAATCAGGCGTTGATGGCGATTCTGGCGGATCATCATTTGCCGCGCTTCATCTTCGCTGACGCCTGCGCGTTCGCGGATGGCGGCGGTGTTGCGGCTGACAATTTCGGTGTCCACATAGCCGGGGCACACCGCGTTAAAGGTCATCGGACGGCCCATGTAATCCTCGCTCAGGCCGCGTATCAACCCGATCAGCCCGTGTTTCGACGCTGAATAGGCCGCCGCGCCCTGCAATCCGCGCAGCCCGGCGATCGAGGATATTGCCACCACGCGGCCCCAATCGGCCTGCCGCATCGCGGGCAGGCATTCACGGATCGTCAGGAACGCCCCGTCCAGATTGGTGTCCATGATCCGCCGCCAGAACGCCATGTCGGTCTTGTGCACGGCGCGGCCTTCGGCGATCCCGGCGTTCGGAATGCAGATTTGCACCGCCCCGCGCGCAGCTATGGCCTGCGCGATCGCGGTCTGCACCTGATCTTCGTAGGTGACATCCATCACCAACGGATGCAGGCCGGGGGTGTCGGCGGCGGCCGCGTCCAGTACCTCGGCGCGGCGGCCGGTAATCGTAACCTCGGCGCCTTGTGCGGCCAGCGCTTTTGCAATGGCCAGCCCAATTCCCGTGCCCCCGCCGGTGACAAGTGCATGGGCGCTGTTCAAATTGGCCTGCATTCCCGATCCTCCCTTGTGCCTGTGCTGTTCATTGATACGCTCAGCCTATAACGTGTCTTGCCATTGGCAAGCTTTGCCGATGCGCCCCCTAGACATTCACGAAGGTGAATGCGTAGGATCGCGCGACCGTTTTCAGGGAGGATACGATGAAACATATTTTTGCAGCGCTTGTGGCCGCCAGCCTAGCGGCCCCCGCCGTGGCCTTCGAGGATATCGCGGACATGTATCCGCAATCCGAACTTTATTCGAAACCCTACGAATTCATCCCGCATGTCTATTCGGCGATCGGGGCCACGGCACCGCCGACCTATGAAAATGCGGGCCACAACAACAACCTGTCTTTTATTGTCACCGAGGATGGCGTGGTCGTGATCAATGGCGGTGCATCTTATCGCCTTGCCAACGCCCTGCATGATGAAATCAAGACCGTCACCGATCAGCCGGTCAAGCTGGTGATCAATGAAAACGGGCAGGGCCATGCCATGTTGGGCAATTCCTATTGGGCCGAACAGGGCGTGGATATTTTGGCCCATGTCGATGCGATTCACGAGATCGAGGAAGAGGGCGATTTCATCCTTCAGGGGATGCAGCGCTACAATCAGGACAAGGCCGAAGGCACCAGCGTTGTCGTGCCGAACCTGTCCTTCGAGGATGAAAAGATCATTGAAATGGGCGGCGTGACCTTTCATGTCCTGCACCTTGGCCCGGCGCATGGCCCCGGCGACACGCAGGTCTGGATCCCGCAATGGGAGATCGTGATCGCAGGCGACATCGCCTTTCACGAACGTATGCCGCCAATCTTTCCCGGTGCCGATACCGACGCTTGGATCGAAACCTTTGATGGGCCGTTCACCGATCTGGGTGCCACTTACGTGATCCCCGGTCATGGTCATCCCACCAACATGGGCACTGTGACCAAGGGCACCACCGGCTACCTTAAGGATCTGCGTGCCAAGATTGGCGAACATATCGACAATGGTGGTGAACTGACCGATGCCTACTATGTCGATCAGTCTCAGTGGGAGTATATGGACACATTCGACGAACTGGCCACGAAAAACGCCGGTCGCGTGTTCGAGGAAATGGAATGGGAGTAACCTCCATTGCTCAGGTGTAAGCCGTGTTAAGGTGGGTTGATATGCCGCCTGTGTGGTTGCTGGCCTGTCTGGGGATCGCATGGGCGCAAGCCGTGTATTACCCGGCGGGCCTGTCCTTTGGTGGGACATGGGCCGATTTTGTGGGCGGCATTCTGGTTGGAGGTGGCCTGCTGCTGATGCTGTTGGCCGTTTACGAAATGCGCCGCCACCGGACCACGATTATCCCGCACGAGGTGCCGCAGCATTTGGTGCAATCGGGTATCTTCAGCCGAACGCGCAACCCTATCTATCTGGGCGATGCGCTGATTCTTCTGGGGTTGATCCTGCGGTGGGATGCGGTTTTGGCGCTGCCCTTGGTGCCGGTGTTTGTGTGGATCATCGAAAAACGCTTTATTGAGCCGGAAGAAAATCGCATGCGCCGCACCTTCCGCATGGAATTTGCCCGCTACTGCGAAAAGACGCGGCGTTGGGTTTGAGCAAATGCGACATTCCGGGCATCGAAACCGGTAGAAAAATGTGAAATAAGCCGTCAGATAGCGGTCTGACCGGACATCTGGCCATCATGGCCCTAAAGCAGAAAAAACGAAAAACGGGGGAAACAACGTTGAAAATCGGAACACCAACAGAAGTGATGGAGGGCGAGGCGCGGGTTGCGATGACGCCCGATTCAGCGCTTCAGCTACAGAAACTGGGTTATGACTGCGCCATCGAAAGCGGCGCGGGCAAGGCGGCAGGGTTCTCGGATGCGGCCTATAAAGAGGCAGGCGTCGAAGTGATCAAATCGGCGGCGGCGCTGTACAAGGCCTGCGATATCGTGGCCAAGGTCCGTCCGCCCACGGAAACCGAGGCCAAGCGCCTGCGCGCCGATCAATTGCTGATCTCGTTCTTCTGGCCTGCCCAGAACGAAGCGCAGATGGAGCAACTGGCCAAAAAAGGCGCAAGCGTCATCGCCATGGACATGGTGCCGCGCATCAGCCGCGCGCAAAAGATGGACGCGCTGTCGTCAATGGCCAATATTGCAGGCTACCGCGCGGTGATCGAGGCGGGCAACAACTTTGGCCGCTTCTTCACCGGGCAGATCACCGCCGCAGGCAAGGTGCCGCCCGCCAAGGTTCTTGTGGTCGGTGCCGGTGTCGCCGGGCTTGCCGCGATCGGCACCTCAACCTCTCTGGGTGCGATCACCTATGCCTTCGACGTGCGCCCCGAAGTGGCCGAACAGGTCGAATCCATGGGGGCGGAATTCGTCTATCTGGATTTCGAGGAAGAAACGCAGGACGGCGCGGCCTCTGGCGGCTATGCGGCCCCCTCCAGCCCTGAATTCCGCGAAGCACAACTGGCCAAGTTCCGCGAACTGGCGCCTGAAGTGGATATCGTCATCACCACGGCGCTGATCCCCAACCGTGAAGCCCCTGAGCTTTGGACCGAGGATATGGTCAAGGCGATGAAGCGTGGCAGCGTTATTGTCGATCTGGCGGCGGAAAAAGGCGGCAATTGTAAGCTAACCGTGATGGACGACAAGATCGTCACCGACAACGGCGTGACGATCATCGGCTATACCGATTTCCCCAGCCGGATGGCCACGCAGTCCAGCTCGCTTTATGCCACCAACATCCGTCACATGATGACCGATCTGACGCCGGAAAAAGACGGGCAGGTCAACCACGACATGGAAGATGACGTGATCCGTGGGGCCACCGTGGCCCACGCTGGCGAAGTGACCTTCCCGCCGCCGCCGCCCAAGGTGGCCGCAATCGCCGCGCAACCCAAGAAAGAAGCGCCGAAAGAGCTGACGCCAGAAGAAAAACGCGCGCAGGAAATCGCGGCGTTCAAGGCGCAGACCAAAAACCAAGTCATACTCTTGGGTGTCGGCGCGGTGTTGCTGCTGAGTGTCGGCCTGATTGCGCCGGCCAGCTTCATGCAGCACTTCATCGTGTTCGTTCTGGCGGTGTTTGTCGGTTTCCAGGTGATCTGGGGCGTCAGCCACAGCTTGCACACGCCATTGATGGCGATCACGAACGCGATTTCGTCGATCATCATCCTGGGGGCGTTGATGCAGATCGGGTCCAGCTCGGTCTTGATCACGATCCTGGCCGCCTTGTCGGTCTTCATGGCCGCGATCAATATTTTCGGCGGCTTCCTCGTGACACGGCGGATGCTCGCCATGTTCCAGAAATCTTAAGGAGGTAGGCACCAATGGACTACGGATTTACCATTGCGGCCTACGTGGTCGCAGCCGTTCTTTTCATCCTCAGCCTTGGCGGGCTGTCGGGGCAGGAGAGCGCGAAACGCGCTGTCTGGTATGGCATTGTCGGCATGGCGATTGCGATTGTCGCCACGTTGATCGGGCCGGGGCAGGGGCTATGGCTTTTGTCGCTGCTCCTGATCGCGGGGGGCGGTGCGATTGGCTATCAGCTGGCCACCAAGGTTCAGATGACGCAAATGCCCGAACTGGTGGCGATCATGCACAGCCTTGTGGGGCTTGCCGCCGTCTTTGTGGGCTTCAACGCCCATATCGAACTGGGCCGGGTGGGCGCGCAATTCATCGGTGAAGGCCTCGCCTTTCCGCGCCCCGAAGACGTGACGGCCGAGGCTGCGGCCTTTGCCAAGACATTCTCGGGCTTTGCCGCGATCGTGGCCAAGAAAACCGCCGTCGAGGTGGGTATCTTGCGTGTTGAGCTGGTGCTGGGCGTCTGGATTGGCGCGGTGACCTTTACCGGATCGGTGATCGCCTATGGCAAACTGGCGGGTAAGGTCGACTCGGCGGCGAAAAAGCTGCCCGGCGGCCATGTTCTGAACGCCAGCGCCGTGGCGCTGTCGGTGATCTTTGCCGCGATGTATCTGGGCGGAGCGGGCACGTGGACGCTGATCCTGTTGACGCTGCTGGCGCTGTTTATTGGCTATCACCTGATCATGGGCATCGGCGGCGCCGACATGCCCGTGGTGGTCTCGATGCTCAACAGCTACTCGGGTTGGGCGGCGGCGGCGATCGGCTTCAGCCTTGGCAAGGACTTGCTGATCGTGGTGGGCGCACTTGTCGGCTCGTCCGGTGCGATCCTGTCCTACATCATGTGCAAGGCGATGAACCGGTCGTTCATCAGCGTGATCCTTGGCGGCTTTGGCGGGGCGACCGGCCCGGCGGCCGAGGTTGAGGGCGAACAGGTCGCCATTGATGCCGACGGTGTGGCGCAGGCGCTGAACGAGGCCGACAGCGTGATCATCGTGCCGGGCTACGGCATGGCGGTGGCGCAGGCGCAGCAGGCGGTCAGCGAGTTGACCAACAAACTGCGCGGTAAGGGCAAAGAGGTGCGGTTCGCCATTCACCCCGTGGCGGGCCGCCTGCCGGGGCACATGAACGTGCTGCTGGCCGAGGCCAAGGTGCCTTACGACATCGTGTTGGAGATGGACGAGATCAACGACGACTTCCCCGAGACGGATGTTGTGATCGTCATCGGCTCAAACGACATCGTGAACCCGGCCGCCCAAGACGACCCCAACAGCCCCATCGCCGGTATGCCGGTGTTGGAGGTCTGGAAGGCCAAGAACGTCTTTGTCTCCAAGCGTGGGCAAGGAACCGGCTATTCCGGTATCGAGAACCCGCTGTTCTTCAAGGACAACACCCGCATGTTCTATGGTGACGCCAAGGACAGCATGTCGGCGCTTTTGGGCAAGATCGACTGATGGGGGTTTGAGGTGGCTTCTAAAAAGGGCGCAGTTGCAAGGCTGCGCCCTTTTTCATGGGCTATTGCCTATGGGTCGCGTCGTGATGTGAGTATTTTTTGAACAATGAAGGGGCAAGGTGTGCAGTATGCCAATGTGTGCAGCTAAGGGCTTGCCTTTCAACAAGAATTGCCTTTCTTGGTGAGGCTGCACAGGATAAGTTGCGGCCCAGAAGAGGACCCCGCCATGCCGCCCATCGAAGATCATCCGCTGCGCTACCGCCTTGCCAACGAGCTGCATGCGCGGCCTTTTCCGTCGATGCAGGCGCCGTCAACGGCGGCCTATCTGGCGATCAAGCGGGCCGAAGGGGCGGCGGCACGGGATCGGACGGCGGATATGGATCATCTGCTGGCGTTGCTGGACCGGCACGGCGCGCCGCATCCTCAGCCCGGTGCTACGCATTATTTTGGCCGTATCGGGCGGCATATGCTGAAATGGGAAAGCCATACCGAGTTTGTGACCTACACCGCCTATGCTGATGGGCTGAGTTCGCGGCCGTTTGATCCGGCGGATTTCGAAGTGTTCCCCGAGGAGTGGTTGCGCGATGCGCCGGGGGTGCGCATGACATCTGCCCTGATCCGCATCGCCCCGTGGCAGGACAAGGACACCACCCGTGACCAGATCACGGAATGGTTCGTTCCCGAAAGCGTGGCCGTGGCCCGCGTGCTGGATGATGCCGCCGTTGTCGCGGGGGATTTCCGTATCGACCCGGCGGGCCATTTGCGCTTTGCCGTGACGGTTGCGCCGGAGACCGGCCAGCGCCGGATCGGCCGCGTGGTGCAGCGGTTGTGCGAAATCGAAACCTACAAGGCGATGTCGATGCTGGGCTTTTCGCGGGTCCGCGACCTGAGCGCGCGGATGGGCGAGCTGGATGCACAGCTGAGCGCGATGATCGGTGACATGACCGGCCAGACCACCCGCGCCGAGGATACGTTGAAAAGCCTGTTGTCGATATCGGCGGAACTGGAAGGCATGGTGGCGCAATCCTCGTTCCGGTTTGGCGCGACTGAGGCTTACAAGAATATCGTCCAGCAGCGAATCGAGGTGCTGCGCGAACAGCGTTTCGAGGGGCGGCAGACGTTTTCGGAATTCATGATGCGCCGTTATGATCCGGCCATGCGCACGGTGCAATCCAGCCAACAGCGGCTGAACGCCATGGCCGACCGCGCGATGCGCGCGGGCGACTTGCTGCGCACCCGCGTCGATGTGGAGCGCAGCGCGCAGAATCAGGCTCTGTTGGAAAGCATGGATCGCCGCGCCGACATGCAGTTGCGCCTGCAACGCACGGTCGAAGGCCTGTCGGTGGTTGCCATCAGCTATTACGCGGTGTCGCTGGCGGGTTATCTGTTGTATCCTTTGGCGGCGCCGCTTGAAATCAGCAAGGGCCTGCTCATGGCCATGGCGACGCCCCCGGTTGTGGGGGCCGTATGGTGGATGGTGAACCGTATCCGAAAGCGGATGCACTGACCGTTTGTGCGACATCGCCTCTGGCCAATGCAGGTGCGCTGCGCTATCCCGCACCCGATCAAAGCCCAAGGAAATGCTGCCATGTCCGAAACCGTCCCCTTTGAAAAACCGGGCGAGGTTGAACAAAGCCTGAGCGCGCATATCGCGCCCACCGAAGAGATCATCGCCGAGGCCCGCGCGGGCCGGATGTTCATTCTGGTCGACCACGAGGACCGCGAGAACGAGGGCGATCTGGTGATCGCCGCCGAATTTGCGACGCCTGAGGTGATTAATTTCATGGCCACCCATGGGCGTGGCCTGATCTGCCTGCCGATGACGGCAGAGCGCATCGGCCAACTTGGCCTGCCGATGATGGCGGTCAATAATTCGTCGCGCATGGAAACCGCCTTTACCGTGTCGATCGAGGCGCGCGACGGTGTGACCACTGGTATATCCGCCGCCGACCGCGCCCATACCGTGGCGGTGGCCATCAATGAACAGAACACCGCCGCGTCCATCGCGACGCCGGGCCATGTGTTCCCGCTGCGGGCGCGCAACGGCGGCGTTCTGGTTCGCGCAGGCCATACCGAGGCGGCGGTTGATCTTGCGCGTTTGGCGGGCTGCAAGCCGGCGGGCGTGATCTGCGAGATCATGAAAGACGACGGCTCGATGGCCCGCCTGCCCGATCTGGTCGAATTTGCGCAAACCCACGGCCTTAAGATCGGCACGATTTCCGATCTGATTTCCTATCGGCACAAGCACGACAACCTTGTGCGCGAAGTGCGCCGCGATACCGTGCATTCCAGCCATGGCGGCGCATGGGAAATGCGTCTGTTTGCCGACCAGATCACCGGCACCGAACATGTGGTGCTGATCAAGGGTGATATCTTTGACGGCCAGCCCGTTCTGGCGCGGACCCATGCGCTGAACGTGATGGAGGACGTGCTGGGCGTTGGCCTGAGCCCGACCGAAAGTGGCCCGACCTCGAAAATCCCCAAGGCGATGAATGCCATTGCACGCGAAGGGCGCGGCGCGGTTTTCTTGTTCCGTCAGCCCCGGCCCAGCCTTGCCAAGGAACTGGAAGATGACGACGCGCCGCGCACTATCAAACAGACGGGCCTTGGGGCGCAGATCATGTCCACCATGGGCGTGCATGATCTTATCCTGCTCACAGATAGCCCCGACACGCGCTATTTGGGTCTGGATGCCTATGGCATTTCCATCACCGGCACCCGCCCCCTGAGCGAAGGATAAAACCATGGCCGAAAAAGAATACACCCTTCCGCGCCCCGAATTCGACAAGCCGGTCAAATTGCTGGTGGTGGTGGCACCGTTTTATCGCGATATCGCCGATAACCTGATTGCCGGGGCCACCGCCGAGATCGAGGCGGCAGGCGGCACGTTCGACGTGGTCGAGGTGCCCGGCGCATTGGAAATCCCGACGGCCATCACCATCGCGGCCCGGATGTCGAATTTTGACGGCTATGTAGGGCTTGGCTGCGTTATCCGTGGGGAAACCACCCATTACGAAACCGTCTGCAACGACAGTTCACGCGGGATCACCCTGTTGGGGCTGCAGGGGCTGTGCATCGGCAATGGCATCCTGACCGTCGAAAACCGCGGTCAGGCGGATGTGCGGGCCGATCCGGAGCAGATGAACAAAGGCGGCGGCGCGGCGGCTGCGGCCTTGCATCTGGTCGCGCTCAGCCGTAAGTGGGGCGGCCAGCGCAAAGGCGTGGGTTTTATGCCCGCCGCCGAGGAATACAAGCTGGCAGGCGAGCTTAAGGACAACCCCAAGGCATGACGACCGACGACACACCCGTTTCCGGCAACCAGCGGCGCAAGATGCGGTCCGCATCGCGCCTATATGCCGTGCAGGCGCTGTTTCAGATGGAGGCGGGGCAACAGACCGTTGATTCCGTGATCCGTGAATTCGAAGATCACCGCTTTGGCGCGCATTACGACGAAGGCGATATGCAGGAAGGCGATGCCGATCTGTTCGAAACGCTGATGCGTGACGCGGTCAACTGGCAGGCCAGCATCGACCAGATGACAGACCGCGCGTTGGTGGCCAAATGGCCCATTGGCCGGATCGACCCGACGCTGCGCGCCCTGTTTCGGGCGGCAGGCGCGGAAATGACGCAATCCGACACGCCGCCGAAGGTTGTGATCATGGAGTTCGTCGATATCGCCAAAAGCTTCTACCCCGAAGGGCGCGAGCCGAAATTTGTAAACGCGGTACTGGACCATATGGCGCGCGAGGCCAAGCCCGAGGCGTTTTGACCCAGTAAGGGTTGCGCCGTGCATGGCCGGTCTTTCCGGCCTTTGCGTTTGCGTGCTAAACGGGGTCATCCGCGCGGGCGCGGCACCGGGGCAGGCAACGACAGGCAAACCAAACGATGTCCACCATCCTTTTGATCGAGCAGACGCTGAATGGGCTGCAATTCGGCGTCATGCTGTTCCTGATGGCCGCCGGATTGACGCTGATCTTTGGCGTGATGGGGTTGATCAATCTCGCCCATGGCTCACTTTATATGATCGGCGCCTTTGCCGCCGCTGGCGTGGCGGCGGTCACAGGCTCGTTTCTGCTGGCCTTGGCGGCCAGCCTGATTGCGGCGGCGCTGGCCGGGGTGATCGTGGAAATGCTGGTGATCCGGCGGCTATATGACCGCGATCACCTTGATCAAGTGCTGGCCACCTTCGCGCTGATCCTGATTTTTTCTGAAGGAACGCGATGGGTGTTTGGCTCGTTCCCGCTGTTTCTGGATACGCCAGACTGGTTGTCGGGCACGGTGATGCTGCCCTTTGGAATCGAATATTCACGCTACCGGCTGGCGATCATTCTGGTCGGTCTGGCTGTGGCGGCGGGGCTGTTCTGGATGATTGCGCGCACCCGCATCGGCATCCGCATCCGCGCAGGTGAAAACGACCGCGAGATGATCGGCGCGCTGGGCGTCAATATCTCGCGGCTTTACACGCTCGTCTTTGCGCTGGGTGCGGCGCTGGCGGGGTTCGCGGGCGCGCTGATCGGTGCGATCCAAACGGTGCAGGTAGGCATGGGGGAACCCGTTCTGATCCTTGCCTTCGTGGTGATCGTGATCGGCGGGATCGGCTCGATCAAGGGGGCGTTTATCGGTGCGATCCTTGTGGGCCTTACCGATACGCTGGGGCGTTCTTTGCTGCCGGTTCTGTTCGGTCTGGTGATGGAGCCATCGGCGGCCACCACTGTGGGGGCCTCGCTGGCGTCGATGGCGATATATATCCTGATGGCCGGTGTTTTGCTGTTCCGTCCGCAGGGCCTGTTCGGGGCGCGAACGACATGAGGCGTGAAACCCTCCTGAATGCGGCGCTTATGCTGTTGCTGTTGGCCGTGCCGCTGTGGGCGCATGTGACGGATGAGCCGTTTACCATCACGCTGGCCACCCGCGCGGTGATTTTCGCCATTGCCGGGGTGGGGCTGAACGTGGCGCTTGGGCTGGGCGGGCTCGTCAGCCTTGGGCATGCCCTGTTTTTCGGGGTGGGCGGCTATGCCATGGGCATTTTGGCCTTTCACGCCCAAACATACGCGCCGCTGATCGACTGGCCGGTGACCATCGATGGCACCAAATCCATGCCGATCATCTGGCTGGTGGCGATCGTCACGTCAGCCATTGCCGCGCTTGGTATTGGTGCGCTGTCGCTGCGCACGACGGGTGTGTATTTCATCATGATCACGCTGGCCTTTGCGCAGATGTTCTACTTCTTTACGATCTCGTGGCCCGCCTATGGCGGCGAAGACGGCCTGTCGATCTATGTGCGCAATGGATTTCCGGGGCTGAACACCATGGACCCGATCCAGTTTTTCGCCCTGTGCTACGGGCTGTTGCTGCTGGTGCTGTTCATTGTCTGGCGCATTGCGCGGTCGCCCTTTGGCCTGATGCTGGGCGCGGCGCGGCAATCGCAGGCCCGCGCGCAGGCGCTGGGGCAGGTGCCGTATCGTCTGTATCTGACCGCCTTTGTGGTCTCTGGCGCGATCACCGGGCTGGCGGGGGCGCTGTTTGCCGATCTCAACCGCTTTGTCAGCCCGACGATGTTTTCATGGCAAACTTCGGGGGAAATCATGGTGTTCGTGATCCTTGGCGGGGTAGGGCGCGTGTTTGGCCCGGTTGCCGGTGCGGCATTGTTTATCGTGCTGGAGCACAGCCTTGGCGGTCTTAGCGAGTTTTGGCACATCTATCTGGGGGCGATCCTTTTGGGCGTGGTGCTGTTTGCGCGTGGTGGGCTTTATGGCCTTCTGGCCGGACGGGAGCGCGCGCATGACTGACCTGGTTCTTGATATTCGCGGGGTGTGCAAAAGCTTTGGCGCGCTTCAGGCCAGTCAGGATATCGACCTGACGGTGAATAGGGGCGAGATTCATGCGCTAATCGGGCCCAATGGCGCGGGCAAATCCACCCTGATTCAGCAGATTGCCGGCGGGCTGCGCCCGGATGCCGGGCGCATCATCTTTGATGGGCGCGATGTGACCGGCCTTAGCACCGCCGCGCGAGCGCGGCTTGGGATGGGGCGCACGTTTCAGATCTCGTCGCTGGCGATGGATTATACTGTGCTGCAAAACGCGGTGCTTGGCGCGCTTGGCGCGCGCGGCGATGTGTTCCGCTTTTTCCGTCCCGTGATGCGGGATGCGGATTTGTTGGCCACCGCGCGCGCTGCGCTGACGACCGTGGGCTTGGACGGGTTTGAGGCGCTGCGCACTTCCGAGCTGTCGCATGGCCAACGCCGCCAGCTTGAAGTCGCCGTCGCGCTGACCTTGTCGCCGCGCGTGTTTTTGATGGATGAACCCATGGCCGGGCTTGGTGCCGAGGGGTCACGCCGGTTGATGGAGCTATTGAACGGCCTGCGCGCACAAGCCCCCATTTTGTTGATCGAACACGATATGGACGCGGTGTTTGCCTTGGCCGACCGGATCAGTGTGCTGGTCTATGGCCAGATCATCGCCACCGGCACGGTGGATGAAATCCGCGCCAACAGCGACGTGCGCCGCGCCTATCTGGGCGAGGAGGAGGACGCATGAGCCTTCTGACCCTGTCGCGCATCTCGG